>CAMWUM010000018.1 GCA_947177435.1 uncultured Muribaculaceae bacterium | reverse complement strand
GAAGAAGATATACCACGTATGGTGTGACAAGGACATCGCCGAGGACGATATGCAGCGCATTGCCGACGGCATCGAGCTCGAGGATGGTCCCATCCACGCCGACGCCATCAGCTACGCCACCGAGACCGACCGCAACCAGGCCGGCATCGAGATTCACTCGGGCCGCAACCGCATCGTGCGCCGCATCTTCGAATCGCTGGGCTACCACGTCACCAAGCTTGACCGCGTATACTTCGCAGGCCTCACCAAGAAGAACCTGCCTCGCGGCCGCTGGCGCTATCTAACCCAGGAGGAAGTCAACTTCCTCAAGATGGGCAGCTTTGAGTAAGAAATCAAAAATGACATAATGTCAATTTGACATAATGACAAAAATGACAATCAGCAAATGAAACATCTTAAGATAAGCGCCGTGCTGCAGCAGCCCGATCTCGTAGGCCAGACCGTCGAGGTGAAGGGATGGGTGCGCAGCCGCCGCGGCAACAAGCACGTGCAGTTCGTGGCCCTCAACGACGGCTCGACCATCAAGAACTTGCAGATCGTGTTTGACATGTCGAAGTTTACCGACGACGACATGAAGCAAATCACCACAGGATCGTCGCTGCGCGTCACCGGCGAGTTGGCCGCATCGCAAGGCAAAGGCCAGACCTGCGAGGTGCAGGCTGCCGAGTTTGAGGTATACGGCACCGCTGACCCCGCCGACTATCCTCTGCAGAAGAAGGGGCATACTCTCGAGTTCCTGCGCGAGAAGGCTCACCTTCGTCCCCGTACCAACACTTTCTCGGCTGTGCTGCGCGTACGCTCTGCCATGGCATTCGCCATCCATAAGTTCTTCCAGGAGCGGGGATTCGTTTATCTCCATACTCCGCTCATCACGGCCAGCGACTGCGAAGGCGCCGGTGCGATGTTCCAGGTGACGACCCTCCCGCTCGACAAACTGCCCCGCACCGAGGAAGGCAAGATCGACTATGCTCTTGATTTCTTCGGCAAGCCTACTGCCCTGACCGTGTCAGGCCAGCTCGAAGGCGAGCTTGGCGCCACGGCCCTTGGTGAGATTTACACGTTCGGTCCGACGTTCCGCGCCGAGAAGTCCAACACTCCGCGCCACCTGAGCGAGTTCTGGATGATTGAGCCCGAGATGGCATTCTACGACATCGCCGACAATATGGATCTGGCCGAGGAGTTCCTCAAATACTGCATCCAGTACGCCCTCGACAATTGCAAGGACGACCTCGAGTTCCTGGCCGAGCACTATGACAAGGACCTCATCAGCCGCCTCGAGTTCGTACTCCACAACGACTTCGTGCGCCTCTCTTACACCGATGGCGTGAAGATCCTTGAGGAGTCGGGCCGCAAATTCGAGTTCCCCGTGCACTGGGGCACCGACCTGCAGAGCGAGCACGAGCGCTATCTCGTGGAGGAGCATTTCAAGAAGCCCGTCATCCTTACCGACTATCCCAAGGAAATCAAGGCGTTCTACATGAAGCAGAACGAAGATGGCAAGACTGTGCGCGCCATGGATGTCCTCTTCCCCAAGATTGGTGAGATCATCGGCGGCTCGGAGCGCGAGGCTGACTACGACAAGCTCAAGCAGCGCATCGACGAACTCGGCATTCCGATGAAGGATATGTGGTGGTACCTTGACACCCGCAAGTACGGCACGGTGCCTCACAGTGGCTTCGGCCTGGGCTTTGAGCGCCTGCTGCTCTTTGTGACGGGCATGGCCAACATCCGCGACGTCATCCCCTTCCCGCGTTATCCGAAAAACGCAGAATTTTAAATAGCGCCCGGCCGCCTTGTGGCGGCCGGGATTGCTCTAATATAATATCCGTCAATGAAGGAGTCACTCGACATACAGCAGTCGCAACAACTGTCACAGCGCCTTTCGCCGCGCCAGGTGCAGTATGCGCTGTTGCTTGAGATGACCGCACCCGAGGTGGAGGAGGAAGTACTCCGCCAGCTTGACGACAACCCGGCACTCGAGGCCGTGGAAGACCACGAGCCGCAGGCTGACGAGTACGAGGCTCAAGCATCCGAGCCCGACTATGACGACGACCCGGCTGACCGTATGCCCGCCGGACACGGCGACGCTGCGTCGTGGCAGACACAGGACGATTCCGGCTCCGACCTCACGTCTTACCTTACTGAACAAATAGGGCAAACGCTTGTCGATGGCGACATCAAGCGGCTTGCCCTATATATTATCGGCAACCTTGATCCCAACGGCTATCTGACCCGCACGCTTGCATCGATGGCCGACGACATCGCCATAGCCACGGGCCGCGAAGTGGATATGGCCGACATGCGCAAGGCATTCGCCCTGGTGCGCGATCTCGACCCGGCTGGAGTCGGAGCCGTGGACTTGCGCGACTGCATGCTGCTTCAGCTCGACCGCCGGCAGCCGCTCACTCTCGAACTCAAGGCCGCGCGCGAAATCGTGGCCGACTATTTCGACCTGCTCTCCAAAAAGCATTACGAGCGCCTGGCCGCACAGATGGGCATTGACTCCGACACGTTGGCTGATGCCCTCGACATCATACGTTCGCTCAACCCCAAGCCGGGTTCGGCT
Organism: uncultured Muribaculaceae bacterium; assembly: GCA_947177435.1. Lineage (GTDB taxonomy): Bacteria > Bacteroidota > Bacteroidia > Bacteroidales > Muribaculaceae > CAG-873. Next base: position 11,759 of record CAMWUM010000018.1, on the reverse strand, counting down.
ATGACCCAGAGTTCGACCGACATGAGGCTCGCGCAGATTACGCCCGACGTGGCTGTCGAGTGCCAGGACGGCAGGGTGGCAGTTTCACTCGTGAGCCATCTGCCACATCTGCAGATCGAAAAATCATTTGACATGGACGCCGCCGAGGCGCCGCGCAACAAGCGTGAGCGCGAGGCGCAGGCCTTTGTCAAACTCAAGCGTGACGATGCCGAGGCGTTCATCGCAGCCTTGCGCCAACGCGGCGCCACTCTGGTGAGCGTCACAGAGGCCATCGCGCGCCGCCAGGCAGACTTCTTCGCCACCGGCGACACGGCGCGCCTGCGCCCGATGATACTGAAAGACATAGCCGCCGACACCGGCTACGACCTATCCACCATCTCGCGTGCCACTGCAGGGAAGTATGTGGCTACGGAATTGGGCGTGTATCCGCTGAAAATGTTCTTCAACGAGGCTCCGACCGACGATGCCGACACGTCATCGCATGAGATGATGCAAGCAATCAAGGATATTGTAGATGCCGAGGACAAGCGCCATCCGCTCAGCGACCTGGCTATCGAGCAGGCCATGCGAGCCAAGGGCTACCAGATCGCCCGGCGCACAATCACCAAGTACCGCGAGAAAATGGGCATCCCTGTCGGGAGGCTCAGAAAAACCATATAAGGCAATGCAGACTAACGAAAAGACAAGCCTCCTGAGCAAGATTGCGCTTGCGCTCTCCACGGTTTTCTCACCGCTGGTGGTGCCGACTCTGGCGTTGGCCATTACATTTATGATCACCCCGCTGGCTCATTTCGGCAACGAGACATTCCGCTTCACGGCTTGCTTTATCGTGTTTTGCATCACTACGGTGGTGCCGGTGGCCGTCATCGCCTACCTCATCCGCACGGGCCGAGTGTCAGACGCGGCCATCACCAACCGCCGGCAGCGCGGCGTGCCCTATGCCATCGCATGCGCATGCTTCATGCTCGCGGCCCTTTATCTGGCTTGGGTGGAGATGCCTCACTGGATGGTCATGTTCTTCGGCGGAGCCTGCTTCGCCACTCTGTCGGCCACCATTATCAACATAGTTTGGAAAATCAGCGCGCACATGATTACCATGGGCGGACTGGTGGCGCTTATGGCTTACTTTGCCATCAACAATCTCTACATTGTGGCCATACTCCCGTGGCTGGCCGGAACTATCGTGGCGAGCGGCCTCGTAGGATCGGCCCGCCTGCTGCTCCGCAGGCACACTCCGGCTCAGGTCTACGCTGGTTGGGGCTTTGGTCTGATTGTTGAGCTTGTATTCTTATATTTATGAATGAATTGAAATAAAATAGCATATATGAAACCAATCGTTAGCATCATAATGGGCAGCACATCCGACCTGCCCATCCTGCGCAAGGCAGCCGACTTCCTCGAGCAGATGCAAGTGCCATTTGAGATGAACGCCCTTAGCGCCCATCGCACACCCGCGCAAGTCGAGGAGTTCGCCTCCACCGCCCAAGCACGCGGCATCAAGGTGATCATCGCCGCCGCCGGCATGGCTGCCGCCCTGCCCGGCGTAATCGCGGCCATCACGCCCGTGCCCGTCATCGGTGTGCCCGTCAGCTCGTCGCTCAGCGGCATCGACGCCCTGCTTTCGATCGTGCAGATGCCTCCGGGCATCCCCGTGGCCACCGTCGGCGTCAATGGCGCAGCCAACGCCGCAGTGCTGGCCGTGCGCATACTCTCGCTCAGCGACCCTGAGTTGGCCGAAAGGTACAAGGCATACAGCGACTCGCTCTCGGGCAAAATCGTCAAGGCCAACGAAGAACTCGCCAAGATCACGGACTACAAATACAAAGCATAAGCATGTCGACTTTCGACTATTCGCGCAGGCATTCGTCTGAGGCTGCCATCGGCAACGTAGTTATTGGCTACGGCCATCCGATTGCCGTGCAGTCAATGACCAATACGCCCACGCTCGATACCGACGCTTCGGTCGCCCAGATCGAGCGCATCGCCGAGGCCGGCGCTGACATCGTGCGCCTCACCGCCCAGTCGGTCAATCACGCCCGCAACCTGGCCAACATCAAGGCTGAGGCTGTCAGGCGCGGATGCGACGTGCCCCTTGTGGCCGACATCCACTTCACCCCCGACGCCGCTATGGTTGCTGCCGAGGTCGTGGAGAAGGTTCGCATCAATCCAGGCAACTTCGTGGATCCGGCCCGCACGTTTCGCCACTTGGAGTACACCGACGCCGAATATGCCGACGAACTGGCGCGAATAGAAAATCGCCTGACGCCGCTGCTCGACCTGTGCAAGAGTAGGGGAGTGGCCCTGCGCATCGGCGTAAACCACGGCTCGCTGTCGGACCGCATCATGAGCCGCTACGGCAACACACCCGCGGGAATGGTCGAGTCGGCTATGGAATTTCTGCGCATCGCGCGTGCGCATGATTTTAATAATGTAGTGATTTCGATAAAGGCCTCCAACGTCACCGTAATGGTCGAGACAGTTCGCCTGCTGGCAAGCGCGATGAAGGCTGAAGGCATGGCATATCCCCTCCACCTCGGCGTCACTGAGGCCGGCGACGGTGAGGACGGGCGCATCAAGTCGGCCGTCGGCATTGGCTCTCTGCTGGCTGAGGGTATCGGTGACACCATTCGCGTGTCGCTCAGCGAGGCGCCCGAGGCTGAGCCCCCGGTGGCCCGCAAACTCGTTGAGTACGTTGGCCGCATGGCCGAGGCAGACCCCATCGAGGGTGAAATGGCTCCAGGCTATAACCCGGTAGCGCCCGAGCGACGCAAGGTCGAGTGCGACATTCTGCCGTGTCCTTATCCCGTAATAGGACTCGACATTCAGTCCGGAGAATTGCATGACGGCGTTGCGGTAATCTCATCAGACTCAAAAAATTACCCCGGCCATGCCAAGGCCCAGATGCATCGCATGCTGGCTGAGGGCGACAGCCGTCCGGCGATACTCAAAGTAAGCTATCCGGCCTCGATGGCCTTTGACGACGTGGTGCTTGCCGCATCGGTTGACCTCGGCGCGGTGCTCCTCTCCGGGTTTGGCGACGGCTTGTGGATTGACGCTCCGCACCTGCCGCAGGATAAACTCAATTCGCTGGCACTGGGCATACTACAGGCTGCTCGCCTGCGCATCAGCAAGACCGAATACATCGCCTGCCCCAGTTGCGGGCGTACCCTCTTTGACCTGCCGGCCGCGCTGGCTCAGGTCAGGGCTGCCACCGCTCACCTGCCCGGCCTGAAAATCGCTATGATGGGCTGCATCGTCAACGGTCCCGGTGAGATGGCCGACGCCGACTACGGATACGTAGGCGCCGGAGTGGGCAACGTAAGCCTATACAAAGGCAAGCAGTTGGTGCATAAGAACCTGCCGGCTGACCAGGCGCTGCCATTATTGATACAGCTGATAAAAGACAACGGAGACTGGAAAGATGCGCCATCGCAAGATTAACGAAGGAATAGTGCAGGCAGGCCCTATGCGCCTGGCGTACAGGCATGCGCCGTCAGCCGCCGTAGAGTACTGCGGCGCGGTGGTACTGGCCGGCAGCCGCAACGACGGCCCGGCCGCTCCCGGCCTGGCCCACTTCGTGGAGCATACCATATTCAAGGGTACCCAGCGGCGGTCGTCGTGGCACATCAACAACCGCATGGAGCGTGTGGGCGGCGAGCTTAACGCATACACCACCAAGGAGGAGACTATCGTGTACACCGCCGCTCCGGCCGGCAACCTCAACCGCAGCTTTGATCTCATAGCCGATCTGTGCATGTCGAGCCGCTTCCCCGATGCCGAGCTCGACAAGGAGCGCGACGTGGTGGCTGACGAGATCAACTCATACCTCGATATGCCTTCCGACGCAGTCTTTGACGATTTCGAAGACCTACTTTTCGCAGGCACTACGCTCGGACACAACATATTGGGCAATACCGAGGCGCTTGCCACCTTCGACTCGCGCCTCTGCCGCCAGTATCTCTCCGACTGGTATACGGCTCCCAACATGGCCATTTTCTATTATGGCTCGGCCACTCCGGCACGCGTGGCCAAGACCGTGGAGTCGGCCTTTGCCGGCATATCCGTCCGTGAGCCTGAGCGTCCGGCCGAAACGATCGCCAAGAGGTCGACGTTCGACATCTGCCGCGAGCGAGGCATACACCAGGCCCACACCGTGATGGGCTGCCTTACGGCCGGAGCCATGAGTGACGAAAGGTTCGCGCTGGCTCTGCTGACCAATATATTGGGTGGCCCCGGCATGAATTCGCGGCTCAACATATCGCTCCGCGAGCGTCGCGGCCTGGTCTATTCGGTCGATGCCTCGGCATCGCTGTTCACCGACTGCGGTGAGTTTGCCGTGTACTTTGGCTGCGACCCCGGCGATGTGGATCGCTGCAAAGACCTCGTGAATCATGAAATAGCCGACATGGCCAGCCATCCGCTCACCGAGCGCGCGCTGGCTGCGGCCAAGAAGCAGTACATCGGCCAGTTGGCCGTGGCAGGCGACAACCGCGAAAACTCGGCCATAGCGCTAGGTCGCGCCGCGCGCCTGTACGGCCACATCTCTACCGCCGAGCAGACGGCCAGCGCCATCGAAGCCATCACCGCCGACCAGCTAGCAGACACCGCCAAGAAAATCAGCCAATTGTCAACATTAACATTAAGATAATGGAAGTCAATGAAATATATATGCGCCGAGCTATCTCGCTGGCTTTGAAGGGCAAGTTCAACGTTCTGCCCAACCCAATGGTTGGCGCCGTAATCGTGGGCCCCGACGGCAAAATCCTCGGCGAGGGATACCACCGCAAGTGTGGCGAGGCGCATGCCGAGGTCAATGCCATTGACGCCGTGAAGGACAAGGCCCTGCTGCGCGACTGCACGATGTACGTCACCCTCGAGCCTTGCTCGCATTACGGCCATACGCCACCTTGCGCCGACCTCATCATACGCATGGGCATCCCTCGCGTGGTGGTTGGCTGCCTCGACACCAGCGCCAAGGTCAACGGCAAGGGCGTGCAGCGCCTGCTCGATGCCGGCGTAGAGGTCGAGGTGGGCTGCCTCGAGGAGGATTGCCGCTCGCTCAATATCGTCTTTTTCACTGCCCATGAGGAGCATAGGCCATATATCATGCTCAAATGGGCGCAGTCGGCCGACGGCTTTATCGGTGCCCTGTGCCAGCCCGGCGAGAGGGTGAGCATATCCACGCCCCTCACCACGGTTCTCGTGCACCGCATCCGCTCATACTCTGAGGCCATTATGGTTGGTTCGGGCACGGTTATCCTCGATAATCCCTGGCTGACAGTGCGCAAGTGGCCGGGTCGGTCGCCCATGCGCGTGGTGGTCGATCGTCGCAACCGCCTGAGCGGAAACTGCAACATATTCTCTGACGACGCTAAGACGCTGATAATAAACGATGACAAGCCACTGCGTGAGACGGTCGGGGAACTTTACGCCAAGCATGGAGTGACGTTTCTGCTGGTCGAAGGCGGAACTCACCTGTTGCAATCGTTCATTGACCAAGGCCTGTGGGATCTCTGCCGCGTCGAGTACGGCACCATCGTGCTGGGCGAATACGGCACGGCCCGCGCCCCACGGTTTGAAGGCTACCCGCCGCTCCGCACGTTCGATTTTGAGGGCGAAACTGTGAAATATTATTCGCATAATCCCCGCTTTGACGTTAAAAACTTATAAAAAGCCGATAAAAATGCAGATTTAGCCAACGCCCGCTTTTTAATTGGCCGCGAAATTCTTAAATTTGCAGTTTGAAATATTACATCATCTATGATAAAGAAGCTAATTCCTGTTTTGGCCATCGCCTCCACGCTCTCATTCGCCGCATGCCACGAGAGCGACGCCCCGTACGAGTTCCACCTTTCCTCGTCGGTGATCGTAACGGGATTCTCCCTTAGCGAGGACGAAAAAGTGCTGGACAGCCTTGAGAACGTATTCTTCTCGATTGACCTTGTCGAGGCTAAGATATACAACGCCGACTCGCTGCCTTACGGCACGAAAGTCAGCCGCCTCGTGCCGGTTATCTCCACACCGTCGACTGCGTCGATGGTGCAGCTCGAGTATCCGCGCCCGGGCATGAGCGATTCGATTGTCGATTATCTCACCAACTCCACTGACTCGATTGACTTCAGCAACGGCCCCGTCAAGCTGCGCGTCAAGTCGCAGTCGGGCATGGTCGAGAGGGTGTACGAAATCAAGGTGAACGTGCATCAGGTAAAGGCCGACACGCTCGCCTGGTACTCCGTCGAGAGCGCGCCGCTGCCCACATCTATGGCTCGGCCCGACGCACAGCGCACCGTAGAGTTCGGCGGCACTTATTATTGCCTCACCTCCAAGGACACGGAGTACAGCCTGGCCACCACGGCCAATCCGGCAGACCCCAACTGGCAGAATAAGGCTGTTGCCTTTGGTTTCGACGCCAAGGTCGAGAGTCTGCGCGCCACCGACGACGCCCTCTATATATTAGATAAGGATGGAGCACTCTACACTTCGACCGACTTCGCCACTTGGACCTCCACCGGCCAAACATGGCATTACGCCTATGGCAAATACGGCAATCAGCTGATCGGCTGCAAGCAGGAAGGCGGAAAATGGGTGATAGCAAACTATCCCGAAAACAAAACTTGGATCATGCCGGCCAACTTCCCCATAAGCGGCACGTCCGAGCCTGCCTGCTACACCCCGTACATGGGTACAGCTATGCAGCTGGTGATGACCGGCGGACGCACAGCCGAGGGCAACACCCTGGCCGGTTCGTGGTCGTTCGACGGACAGTCATGGGCCTACGTCACCCTCCAGTCTATGCCTTACGCCCTTGAAGATATGGCCATGGTGCCCTACGCGATATTCGAAACAAGTTCGAGCAACTGGGTGCCTACCGAGGTGCCCGCCCTGTTGGCTTTCGGCGGACGCGATGCCAACGGCTCGATCAATCCCCTGGTGCTTTACTCGCTCGACTGGGGCATGAGTTGGCAAAAGGCTCCTACCCTGATGCAGATGCCCGAGTCGCTGCCCAAGGTGTGGGGCGCTTCGGCCTTTGTTTATTCCACCGAAATGTCTGATGCTGAGAGTCGCGCCGGCGACTGGACCAAGGTTGGCCATCGCGGCCTGTTCCCCCAGTGCGCATGGCCATGGGAAATCGCTGCCTCGCGCGTGAGCAAGCCCGTCACCGAATGGGAGTGCCCCGCGATCTACATGCTCGGCGGCCGCAATTATTTCGGCGAAACGCAAACTTCCATGTGGCGCGGCGTAATCCTGCGCTATACGTTCAAGCCTCTGTACTAATCCGTTGAAGAAGATACTCGCCATATTGACGCTATGCTTGGCCGCCTTGGCGGCTCCTGCCCAGAATGCCCCTTACAAGTTCGACTTCGGGGGCGGCATCGGCATGAGTTCGTACCTGGGTGAAGCCAACTCTACGCTCTTTGCCAATCCCGGCTTCGCGGCCGAAGCCGGCGTGCGTTATCTGCCCAACGTGCGGTGGGCCATCCGCGGCACGCTCGGGTATTCGTCGCTCAGCGGTTCGACCAAGAATATGGACGGCTATGTGCCCGGCGAATTGCCGATCGAGTTCAAGTCGTCGGTGATCTCCCTTGGCGCCACGGCCGAGTTCAACTTCTTCCCTTACGGCATCGGCGAAACCTACAAGAAACTCAAGCGCTGGACCCCCTACCTATCCGTAGGCCTGGGTGCCTGCATGGCCACTTACTCCGGCGGACACCCCGTGGCGCTGACGATGCCCATGGGCTTCGGCTTCAAGTATAAGGTTAAGCCCCGTCTTAACCTCTACCTCGAATTTAGCATGACCAAGGCCTTTGGCGACAAGCTGGACGGCCCATACCTCAACGACCTGGCCGGCATCAAAACATCGTTTTTCAAAAATACCGACTGGTACTCGCGCCTGAGCGTGGGCATCACTTACGAGTTTGGAGAGCGATGCGAGACCTGCCATTATGTAGATTGATAACAAATTAATAAACCACTGAGAGAATGTCAGATAACGCTTTAAAACCAGTCCCCGCCCACGTGGCGATCATCATGGACGGCAATGGCCGATGGGCCAAGGCCAAGGGGCTCGAGCGCTCGGCCGGACACTTCGAGGGCGTCAATGCCGTGCACCGTATCACCGAGGCTGCCTCACACCTCGGCGTCAAGTACCTGACTCTCTACGCCTTCTCGACTGAGAACTGGAACCGCCCCCAGGAAGAGGTCGACGCCCTCCTTAACCTCATCTCTTTCGCCCTCGAGCGCGAGACCCCAGGACTGATAGCCAACAACGCCCGCCTTGAGATAATCGGTGACATCGACCGCATGCCCGAGGAGGCCCAGCAGCGACTGCGCCGCAGCATGGCTGCCACTGCCCACGGCACCGGCCTGACGGTGGTGGTGGCGTTCAGCTACTCATCGCGCTGGGAGATCACCCGTGCCTGCCGCGAGATAGCCCGCAAGGCTGCCGCCGGCGAAATCGATCCCGAAACCATCACTGACGAAACCGTGAGCCAGCACCTGGCCACGGCCTCATACCCCGACCCCGACCTGCTGATACGCACCGGCGGCGACATGCGCCTGAGCAACTTCCTGCTCTGGCAAGTGGCTTACGCCGAAATCTTCGTTACCGACACGTATTGGCCTGACTTCAGCGTCGACGAGTTCAAATCCGCAATCGACAATTTCCGCTGCCGCGAGCGCCGCTTCGGTCGCACCAGCGAACAAATCAATCACTCCCTATGAAGATGCCCCTAATTGCCCGCAAGCCGCTGTGGCTTGCCATCATAGCCGCTTTCATCGCATTATGCCCCCAGCGCGTCTCGGCAGGGCAAGCCGAGCCTGACACCATCTATAACCCCACCGTCGTGTATTCGGCCATGCCCAAGACGTACCGGATTGCCGGAATCACCGTCACCGGCGCCCCGGAGTACGACGACTTCATTGTCATCGGATATTCCGGCCTGAAAGTGGGCGACATGGTGAAGATACCGGGCGAAGACATCACCGAGGCCGTCAAGAGGCTTATGAAGCAGACTCTGTTCTCGCAGGCGCAGATCAAGCTTGTTAAGACCTACGGTGACGAGGCGTGGCTCGAGATAGCGCTCCGCACCCAGCCACGCATCAGCGACATCAAGTTCATCGGTGTGAAAAGGGGAGAGCAGAAAGACCTCGAGGAGAGGCTTAACCTTATGAGGGGCAATCCCATCACGCAAAACATCGTGGCCCGTACCCAGTCCATCATCAAGAAATATTACAGCGACAAGGGATTTGGCAACGCTGACGTTAAGATCAACCTGCGCGAAGACCTGTCGAAGCCCAACGAGGTGTTCGTCGACATCGTGGTCGACAAGCACGAAAAGGTGAAGGTGCACCGCATCTACTTCACCGGCAACGACGTGCTGTCAGACCGCAAGCTTAAGAACGCGATGAAGAAGACCAACGAGAAGGGTGACCTCCTCAAAATCTTCAGCCAGAAAAAATTCGTCAACACTGATTACCAAACTGACCTCAACAACATCATCTCCAAGTACAACGAACGCGGCTACCGCGATGCTGTGATCGTGGCCGACAGCGTGGTGCCTTACGATGACAAGACTGTAGATGTCTACATCACCATCGACGAGGGCAACAAATACTACATCCGCGACATCAACTGGGTGGGCAACACCATCTACCCCAACGAGTTGCTCGACGAGGTGCTGGGCATGTATCCCGGCCAGGTTTACAACCAAAAGATGATGGACAAGCGCCTGCTCACCGACGACGACGCCGTTTCGGGCCTGTATATGAACCGCGGCTATCTATTCTCGCAGATTGTGCCTATCGAGAAGGACGTCACCGGCGACTCCATCTCGTTCGAAATGCGCATCTTCGAGGGTCCGCAGGCCCGCATTAACAATGTGGTGATAAACGGCAACGATCGCCTGTACGAAAAGGTAATCCGCCGCGAACTCTTCGTAAGGCCCGGCGACCTGTTCTCAAAGGACGACATCAAACGCTCGGCAATGCAGATTGCCAACACTGGCCACTTCAACCCCGAGAGCATGGACATCCGCCCCGAGCCTAACCAGGAAAACGGCACCGTCGATGTGATTTTCGACCTCGAGTCAAAGGCCAACGACCAGATTGAGTTCTCGATGGGCTGGGGACAAACCGGCATCATCGGCAAGCTCGCCTTGAAGTTTACCAACTTCTCTATCAAGAACCTCTTCTACCCCAGCACTTACCGCGGACTCATACCGCAGGGCGAGGGCCAGACGTTCACCGTTTCGGCTCAGACCAACGCGCGCTACTATCAGATGTACTCCGTGTCGTTCCTCGATCCCTGGTTCGGCGGCAAGCGTCCCAACTCGCTCTCCGTCTCGGCTTATTACAGCCGCCAGACGGGCGTTAACTCGTCGTACTACAACAGCCAGTGGTCCAACCCCTACAACTATGGCTACGGCGGCTATGGTTACGGATACGGCGGCTACGGATACAGCAATTACTACAACGATTATTACCAAAGTTCATACGAAAGTGCCTACGACCCCAACAAGGTGCTGCAGATGGTGGGCGTAAACGTCGGCTTTGGCAAACGCCTCAACTGGCCCGACGACTTCTTCACCTTTACCGCCGAGCTTGGCTACAACTGGTATTACCTCAAGAACTGGGAGTACCTCTACTATATGAACAACGGCACCTCCAACGCCCTTATCCTCGGACTCACCCTTTCGCGCCAGTCAATCGACAGTCCCCTCTATACCCGCAGCGGCTCAATCTTCTCGCTCAGCCTGCAGATGACCCCGCCCGCCTCGCTCTTTGGCAAGAAGAACTGGGAGAAGCTTTCGAAAGAAAACACCGAGGAGTCGAAAAAGCAGATGTACCGTTGGATCGAGTACTGGAAACTCAAATTCAAGTCGCGCACGTACACTCCGCTCTGCAACGCCGAGACGCAGTGGACCCCCGTATTCATGACTCGCGTTGACTTCGGCCTGCTCGGCAGCTACAACAAGTGGCTCAAATCTCCGTTCGAGACGTTCTATGTCGGTGGTGACGGCATGTCGGGTTCTTACACCTACGCCACTGAGACCATCGCCCTGCGCGGCTACGACAACGGCCAGCTCACCCCCTGGCGCAGCGAGGGCTACGCCTACACCCGCTTCGGCGTCGAGCTCCACTTCCCGCTCATGCTCCAGCAGTCAACCACCATCTACGCTTTGGCCTTCGCCGAGGGCGGCAACGCCTGGACTTCGGTCAAGCATTTCAATCCGTTCGAGCTTAAGCGTTCGGCCGGCGCCGGCATCCGCATCTTCCTCCCGATGGTGGGCATGATGGGCATTGACTGGGCTTACGGCTTCGACACCGTCTACGGCAAGAAGGGTGGCAGCCATTTCCACTTCATCCTCGGTCAAGAGTTCTAAAAATTCTTAAAAGAATAAACCATCAGACTCTCAAATCATCTTATATTATGCGCGGACTTAACCGCGACGCTTAACAACCAGTAATTATGAAAAGGTTCTTTCTAATAGCTCTCGCCGTCGCCGCATGCTCGCTCGGAGCCATGGCGCAGAAGTTCGCGATGGTAGATATGGAGTATGTGCTTGGCAACATTCCTGCCTACGAGATGGCCAACGAGCAGCTCAACCAACTCTCGCAGCGCTGGCAGTCGGAAGTCGACTCGAAGGCTGCCGAGGCTCAGACGCTCTATCAGAACTATCTGTCGGACAAAGTGTTCCTCACCGACGAGCAAGCCAAGCAGCGCGAGGAGGAAATCGTGGCCAAGGAAAAGGAGGCTACCG
>CAMWUM010000017.1 GCA_947177435.1 uncultured Muribaculaceae bacterium | reverse complement strand
CATTCAGGACCTTCACGTTGTCTCCGGATGCAGCGGCAACCTCCAGGGCATCGCAGCCATGGCGAACGGCATGAAGCCGGCCGACGTAGCTCAGCGGCTGCGCGGCATACGATGCGGTTCCAAATCCACATCCTGCCCCGACCAATTGGCCCAAGCTCTCGAGTCTATTCCTCAGTAAATTTCCCGAACCGGCGCAGATGCTCGTAAAGCGTGTGCAGCGGGAGCCCCATCACATTGTAGAAGCATCCCTTGATTGAGGATATGGCCACGCAGCCTATCCACTCCTGTATGCCATATGCGCCTGCCTTGTCGAGGGGGCGGTAGTTTTGCACGTACCATTCGATTTCGTTCTTGCTGATAGTATCGAAAGTCACCTCAGTGCTCTCGGCAAAACTGTCAGTCTTTTCCGTCGACGTCAGCGTGACGCCGGTCACTACGGTATGGGTATGCCCCATGAGTGACATCAGCATATTCACGGCTTCCTCGTCGGTGTGAGGCTTGCCGAGGATTTTCCCATCGTTGATTACGACAGTATCCGCCGTTATTATCACCTCGCCGGGCACGAGGTCGGCGGAGTAGGCCTTGGCTTTTAACTGCGACAGAAACAGCGGCACCTCGGCCGTAGGGAGCGTCGGCGGGTATGTCTCGTCGATGTCGTGCATCGAGGCTATGGCAAAGTCGGGAGCGATGAGCCGCAACAGTTCACGGCGGCGGGGGGAATTGGAGGCTAAAAGCAAACGCATAGGGTTAAAGGTTTAGAGTAACATTACCAGCCATAAGCATCGTCATTGGTCATCCACACGCCTTTGGCTTTGAGTATCTCTTCAAGCAATTCACGCGCCACGCCGTAGCCGCCGTTAGCTTTGGTGATAAGGCATGCCACGGCCTTTGCGTCAGGCGCTCCGTCGGCAGGACATACAGGCAGGCCCACGCTCTGCATGGGCAGAATGTCGGGGATATCGTCGCCAACGTAAGCCACTTGGTGCGAAGATAAACCTCGGCGACGCATCCAATCATCGAGCACAGGCAGTTTCTCTGATGCGCGCAGGTAAATGTCAGTAATGCCGAGCGACCTATACCTCATCGCTATCGACTCGGTGTCAGCGCCCGTTATGATGGCAAGCTTCAGGCCCATTTTCACGGCCAGTTGCAGCGCGTAGCCATCCTTGACATTGCACATTCGCTGGGGCACGCCATTGGCATCCGTAGGCACTGTCGATGGCGACAGCACACCGTCAACATCAAAGGCAATTCCTGATATAGAATTAAGGTCGTAATCTATTCTGCTCATTTCTTATGGCTCATTATTGATTGGGAAAGTAACTTGTATATCTCGGCATTTTCAGGGCTGAGCATGCTCATGTGCTTCTGCATTACCACCTCGTCACGGCGCACGGCAGGCCCAGTCTGGGCTTCGGCCGGAGGCATTGTCATGGCCTTGTCGAGGGTGGCTTGCAGCAGCGGACGCATCACATCGAGGCCAATGCCATGCTCACCGAGTATGTCTGATGATATGGCCCACAGATGGTTGGCGAAGTTGCAGGCGAACACTGCAGCCACGTGCAATATCGCGCGCTTGCTGGAGTCCGCCTCCGCCACCTTGTTGCTAATCGACCGGGCGAGCGCCATGAGCGAATTGAGGGTATCATCGTCAGTGGCTTCTATGAAGAACGGGGCCTCGTCAACATTCACCTCGGCATCCTTCGAGAAGGTTTGCAGTGGATAAAAAACGCCTGCGCGGCTGTGCTTGCATAGAGCCTCCATCGGCGCGCTTCCGGATGTATGGCACACAATACCGCCAATCTGCGGCAACGCCTCCGACACATCACGCACTGCATCATCCTTGACCGAGATGATACAGAAATCTACTGTCGGATCTATCTTGGAGACATCGGTTAGCGCCTCACAATCTGAAAGCCTTGAAGCCAGCGCCTCGGCATGCTCGGCACAGGGCGAACACACCTGCCTGACCTCGGCCACTTTGTCAAGAGTCAAGGCCAGATGCGTGGCCACATTGCCCGAGCCGACGATGGCTATTGCTGGTCGTCGGCCCATTGCCCAATGTGTACTTTCTCCCACTTAAGTTTGGCGGGATCGACGGGATTGCGCTGCTCGTCGCTGTATCCGAATGTAAGGATAGCCACCACCTGCATGCTTGCGGGGATACCGAGCAGTGCCTGCACCAAGTCCTGGGCTGGATTATCATCGGCTGAGAAGCGGTTACGTACCTGTATCCAACACGACCCGATGCCGAGAGCGGTGGCTTGCAACTGCATGTAAGAAGCGGCCACAGAGCAGTCCTCAACATACACGTCGCTCTTCTCCGGGTCAGCGCAGATGATAATGGCGAGCTTTGCGCCGGCTATCGGACGCGCTCCGGCAGGCTTGCATTCGGCCAGTTTGGCCAGCATGTCGGCATCTTCGACGCATACAAATTCCCAAGGGCGCGCGCTCTTCGACGACGGAGCCAGCAGGCCTGCCTCGAGTATTTGCTTCACATCTTCGGCCGGCAGGGGCTGGGCCTTGTATTTGCGTATGCTGTGGCGTTCGAACAGCATGCCGTTAAATGCTTTATCCATAATGTTAAAGGTATTTGTCAACGCTTGCAGGCCCATGCATTGCCAATCTCGGCTGCAGCGGCGCGGGCTTCTGCTTCAGTGGCGTACGATGCCGAATAAGCGCGGTAGCGACCATTCTTTTCAATCACTCCGCTGCCCTGACCGTACTTCTTAGCCACCCAGGCCTCGGCCTCCTCTTGGGTGGTGAATGAGCCTACGATCACCAGGTAGTCGCCCTGGCTCACGGACTGGATTTCCTTGACCGTCTCTTCCTCGATAGGCTGCTCCTCAGCCACTACTGTATCCACAGATTCACTTACTTCGTCGTGGAATGCGATTGTGAGAGTGGGTTCCTCTACGTCAACCGGCAGCAATTCTTCCGCAGCCACATGTTGCAACTCGGGTGCGAGCGAAGCAAGCAGCATATCGTTGACAACGATGGGCGTTGAGGCCACGAAACAAATGCCGAGAAGAACGGCAACAGACGCTGCTATCTTCGCGAATCGAGCCCAATGGCGCGTGGGGCGGACAGGCGTCTCGACAACGATTTCCTCATGCTCGGCAGGCTTAACCTCTACGGTGGGGAGCCATGCCGTAGCAATGCTAAGGGCATCGGCGGCAAAAGAGTTGAATGTGATGGATCCGCTTTCTGCATCGGCTGTGAGCGTGCCCACGCGACCAAGCGAAAGTTGGCCATCGAGCATCAGTTGGCGCTTCATAGCCTCGGTCTCAGCCTTCACCTTATCGGAGGCGGCTTCAAGCGATATGCTCTCGGCACGGGCCACAGAATAGGCGAGCGCGCCGTCGGTCTCAGTGAGTTGGCCATTGAACGAGAACACCCTCGACGGCGGCACAACCCTCTGGTTATCAAAGTCAAACTGAGCGCTCTGTCTGTGCGCCAGCAAGGCTCCGATGCCTGGAATGATTACGCAGTCGGTGCGTGAAATTAAATATTCAATATGCCTTATCACTGTATTCACGTTGCAAAATTACTCATAAAATCCGTAACTCCAAAATCAATTTATCAACACTACCCCCAAAATATGTTGATAACTTCCCCACCCGACTAATGTAATTATCTGGACAGCGAGAGGTTAAAGGGGAGGCCAAAAGCGGAGTTGCTGGTGGGATATGAACTGGTGGTGACGATGGGGGTATTTACCTGATGCGAGAAGTAACCGGCGATGGTGAGTCGCTTTGAGAGCACGTAGTTGGCGGTGAAGTTGATGGCCAGGGTGCGGGCGCCCGAGGTGGGCTGTGTATAGTTCTCTTCGATGCGGCGGATGAGGGCCTGGTTGTTCTGCAGCGAGAAGTCAAGGTTGAGGGTAAGGTCGTTGCTTACGCCCTGGCCCGAGCCTTTCATCTTGAGGATAGTGTTGAAGCCTACAATCTTGTAACCGGCGCCGAACGTGAGGGCTCGCTGAGATGCCTCCACCACCTGGCCGGCGCTGGAGTTGAGCGTGAGCGTGCGCTGGTCGCGGTACTCGGCGTTGAACTGCACGCCATTGTTCATCGTGGCGTTGAGGCCAATGAGCGGCGCAAACTTCTCGGTAATAGCGACGGAGGAGATATTGAACGGCGACGAGGGGATGGGCTCGCCGGTGAGGGCATCGAGAGTGAAACCAAGGTTGCCGTCAACGCCAACCCAGTTGAGGAACGACGAATAGGAACCTACGGCATAGGTGCACTGGTAGGCGTGGCTGAGAGTGAATGTCTTGAATATCGAACGCATGTTGCCCATGTTGATAAGGCCGTCGAAGGTAATGCGCCAGTTGGGGAGCACGGCGCTGAACGACGGGAACGGATTGAGGTAAACGCTGCTCGCGTCCATGCCTGTGTAGGCGGCTAGGAAGGCGGGGATGAGCACATCGCTCGACGTGCGGCTCACGGCACCAACCTCCGGATTGAACGGACGGCCTGCATGGAGGTTGCCTTCCATAAATCCTGTGGTGGGATAATCCCGACCCATGTACTGACTCTCCACGCGGTCGCGGATGATGGGGATGTTGGCCAGCATCTGGTCAAAGGCAGCCGACTTGTAGCCATCCTTGGCGCTTGAACTGCGCAGGGCGGTGAGCAGGGCGCAATGCGTCTTGGTGTACGAGCCGGAGAGCGTGGTGGGCATGCCGGAGTACATGAACTGCACCGACTTTGAACTGTTCTCTGTACGGTTGAAAGTCAGCTGCACCTTAAAGCCCTTGAACGGTTCAAGGTTGACTTCGAGGTTCATTTCGTTGGTGCGCGACATCAGAGCGGGCGAGGTCTGGCCGTCATCGGTGATGAGCCAACCGCGGTCGATAGCGCGGTCAATGTAGTCGTCGCCGGCAAAGCCAAAAGCGAAGTCGAGGCCGGGAGCCATGGGGCCATAGCTGAGCGACTGGCCGAAGACGTTGCCAATCTCGGGGCTGTAAAGTGGCAGCGACATCTGGCTGGTACGGCGGTAACGGAAGGCTACATTGCGGGGCGACATGACGAGGCGCACAGAGTAGTCGCCAATGTCTTGCCACAGGCTCTTCTCGTCCTTGAGCACCTCTTCAATCTTAAACTTCACATCCTGATCGCCTCGGGTCTCAACCTCGATCGAGTTGACGTCGACCACATGCCACTTGACAGGGAAACGGTCGCCGGCTACGGTGGTGGATGTCACTTTGACCTTCTTCGTTTTCAGGTTGTGCTTAATCAGCGTAGTGGTGTCAGTCTTAAGCTTGACAGTGCGGTCATACACCTTTGGCTTCTGCGGTGCGGCCTTCTTCTTATTGGCGAAACGCTTGTCAACGGCAGCCAAGTAAGGAATCTTCTTGTAGAACGACTCAAAATTGAGGCGGCCGTCGAAATTCCACTAACCTTGGCTGGCAAGAGAGTTGCCCATCTTCATCCCGTCGATGGTAGCGCCGCGGTCCCACCGGTAGGTGGCGTTGTAGGTAACGGAGCCGGTAAGGAAGTCGAGGACGGGAATGCGGTTGAACGGCGCCTTGTAGGAGCCGGTAAATGTCTGGTTGTATGCCCAGGGCGTACCCATCGAGAGGATCGATGACCACACAGTGTCTTGCCATTCCTTATATTTGTCAGGGAACAGTTTCTTGTTGACGGCGCCGACGGTCTCCTCGATGCGGGCCGAGGTGTTGCTGTTGAACGATAGAGAGAGCGACTTTGTGATGTTCCAGTTGAGGTTGAGCTGGCGGTCCCAGAGGAAGTTTTTGCTAACGGCCACCGGCAGTTGGAACATCTGGTCGGTCTCCGAGCGGGTTTGCTGCTCGTAATAGTACCTCGACATGTTGGTGCTGAACGCGATGGTGTTGGGCAGCCACTGGAGTTCCCATTCCTTGAAGAATTTGAGGTTCTTATCCTTGGACTTTATAAAGTTGAAGGGCCTAAACGGTTTGATATAGGGCGAATAGCTGTACTGCAGTGAACCACGGTAGTCATTGGTGTTTTCGTACTCTATGGTGGGATCGTTCTTAGCCTGCTTAGAGAATGAGAAGTTGAGAGTGAAGTTGGCCGGATCCCAGGGCATCGGGTTCTTGCTCTTGACGTCAAATTTGAGGCCCGACACCGAGAAGTTCTGCATCGTGGTGCGCTCCACGGCATAGTTCATAATCGAGTCGCGCTCGTGCTTGTCGACTGCGGCATCGAGAGCATCTTTGAGTTCCACGTCCTGGTCGAGGGGGTTGTACTTGGGCGTGGTCGTCTCACGCGATACCGAATAGTAAACGGGCGCGTTGAGTTTGACCGATTCGGGGAGGAAACGGCCGACGTTGCCTTGGACTGCGAAGTTGTACTGCTCGAAATCGTCAAGACGGCGATTGTTAAGGCTCTGGTCTACGCCGCCAAAGCCTGCGGTCTCGATGTGCGCGCCGGCATTGACGGTAACGATGTCGCTCATGTTGAGGTTGACGTTGGCCTTAGCGGCCCAGCCGCCCGACTCATTAAAATCTGTAACCTTCAACTCATTTACCCACACGATACCGCTCTTGACCGTGGCGGCATTGTTGCGCACGCCCACGAGGATTACGCGGATGTCGCTCAGCGACGGGTTGCCGAGCACGGCCATGCTGTTACGCTCATTGTGCGGGTCACGGCCTCGGTAGACGATATTGTACCCTACCCCGGCATCCTCGTTGCGGCGCGCGGCGTTGCGCTCCACCTTAAGGGCTACGAGCGACTGCAAGTCGAAGTTGAGGTAGTTGCTGGCGGGCCATACGATGGCACGGTCTTGCGGGGTGTCGTAATAGTCGCCATGGGGCGTGAGCTCCAGGGGCACCTCGTACTCGTAATAATTGGCCTTGACGTCAGAACCCAGGCGGATGAACACTGAGAACTGTCCGTTGCCAAGGTTGGTTACGTCGTCGATCAGCTGCTCGGCGTGCACCCACATCTGCATGCGGTTGTAGTTGCGCAGGTCGAGCTGCGTATTTTTGTACACGCCGCGGGCATCGCCGGCATTGAGGCCGGTGACTTTGAGCGACATCGACTGCTCGTTGAGCTGCACAATCTGAGTCTGGCCGGGATCGCTGATGCGGGTCACGCCCGGAGGCAGCACGTAATTGACGGGCTCGCGTCCAGAGTTCTCCTCGATGTTGACCACCGAGATGTCGAGCTTGCCCTCGGCCGGGGCGTCGCCGCGGCTGTTGAGGTTGAAGTCGTAAGCGCGCCACTCGCCGCGCACGAGTTCAAGCGTAGCGAAGCGCAGGTAGGTTGTGTTCTTAAAACCGGTCATGTAGATGCGGGCGAAGCGGATGGTGGAGAAGTCGTTGATGTTACCCACCTTCTTCTCCCAGTCGCTCAAGGGTATCTTGAACTGGTACCACTCCACCTGGGTCTGCTTGCCGTTGCGCAGTGTCACCCACGAAGTCTGCTTGTCGGTGATGTAGTTCTTTCCCACCACGAAGTCCTCAGGGCGGATTGACACGTGGTATTCGAAATAGCGCTCGTACTCGTTGAGCGTGTTGTCCTGGTTGATATCCTCAACATCGGGGGTGTTTCGGGAGCTTTGGTACAATGGCTCAGGCGAGTCCTCGGGCGAGAGGGAGTTGCCCTCGACGCCGTTGTATCTCTTGTAACGCTCGAGCACGCCCAGGCGCTCGTCGTCGTAATCGTAACCGCGATAGAAGTGGTAATTGTCACCGGCGGGGTCGTTGAAAGGCGAGAACTGGTCGTCCATCATCTGTGCTACCGTGGTCGGGTCGAGACGCTGGCGCAGCTTGTCGAGATAATTCTGGTAGGAGGGGAAATTGAACTCGTCAGCGTTAGGCAGTCCATCAAGGCCGACGTCCTGAGCCAGACGCGAACCGGAGGAATTGTCAAACGAATAAGTGAGTGAGTTCTGTGTAGACACGCGGCCCCATACGGTCTCGGTGAGGTATTGATCGTTACCGTCGTAAGGAATACCGTTCTCGTAACTTTTGAGGCCGTCCTTGAGGATATCCTCCGACACCTCACCAAAGTTGAAGTAGAGGTCACCACCCTCGGTGTTGGGATTCTCGGGATCGAGGAACGGGCTCATAAGCCAGAACTCGAGGTATTCGACATTGTTCTGCTCAAAGTGTGTGTTTTCCATCCTGCGCAGAAGGCCGCCCCAGCGCGTCTCGGGATAGAGCAGCGAGCCGTCGGAGGCGATGTTGTCGGCGTCGAGGTTGTACGGTCCGCGCTCCGAGGGATAGAATGTGAGGTTGAGAGTCTGGATGGTCGACGACTCGCCATAGGTGAGTTGGCG
This sequence comes from uncultured Muribaculaceae bacterium, assembly GCA_947177435.1. Lineage (GTDB taxonomy): Bacteria > Bacteroidota > Bacteroidia > Bacteroidales > Muribaculaceae > CAG-873. The sequence continues at coordinate 6,435 of CAMWUM010000017.1, read as the reverse complement.
TCCGGGGAAAATCTCGTGTGTCTTGATCTCACGGACGTATGGCTGCGAGAGCATGTCGAGGTCGCTCTTGATGTAGCCGGGAGCCAGCGACGAATTGCGCTGGGTAAACATGCGATCTATGTAATACCAGTTGAGCAACGCTCGATTCTTGCCGTAGTCCACATTGTTGCTCAGCGCGGCCTCAGGGAAGAGGGCGTTGGGACTGGGGTCGTAAGGAGTCGGAGCGAGTTGCCATGCATAGGGCGAACGCAGGTCAATGCCGATCTGTGTATATTCGAAATCGTCGAGGTATGACGAGCCGCGGTTCGACCCGGGCTTTTGGCTGTGGGGGATGAGCTGCGCGAACTCGCCGGTGACGTTGATGCGGCTCGGGGCGGTGGCGTTGACGGTGGGTATCCAGTTGAGGGCATTCGTCAGCCACATAAACTCTTTGTTGTAGCGCAGGTTAAAGCCAAGCATCGAGTTGTTGACAATCTCGTCGCCGATATTAACTTTTTCGGTCAGCGCCTTCTCGGAGAAATGCATGAACGTGCCGCCGATTATGAAGTCCTTGTTGATCTCGTATTGCAGGTCGAGGCCGAGTAGCGACTTGCGCTGCATTGAGAATAGCGACTGGTTTTCGAGGGTCACGCTCACGTTCTGGCCCGAGTCGATAATCGACTGGTTGGTAATGGTGACGATGCCCATGGTATAGTCCACGGTGTAGTCGGAGTTCTCCACGAGTTGGCGTCCGCCGGCCATGACCACCACCGATCCTCGCGGCACGTTCATCGCGTTAAGCCTAATCTGGCTGCCGGCCGAGGCCTGATATTCGCCCGTGATGACGAACTTGTTCTTGTCAGCAAACTGGCGGGCCACTATCAGCGTAGAGTCGTAAAGTTCCTGGTAGACGTAATCCTTGGCGATTGTAGGGTTGTCAATCATGCGGGCCAGGTGCTCACCGAAGGGCTCGACCACGGGGAAAATTACCTTACCCGACGAGGGTATGATGGTATATCCCTCCACAAAGTCGAAAAATCCGTCGACGTTCGACTCTTGGTTTGAGTCGAGGCGGTCGAGGTTCATCACTTGCAGCAGCGACTTGTCATTGAGGCCGGGCACGGGCAGGTAGTTGATTTCAACGCCGGTGGTGTCACTCAGATACTTGATGTTGAGTCGGAAATTGTTTTTCTGTATCTGATAGCCGCCGAGGTTGTAGACGTTCTTCATCATCAGGTCCCATGTAGGCAGTGCGGTCGACACGGTGGTGCTTCGCAGCATCTTCACGAACAGGGCCTGAGAAGTGGAAGTGATGTCGCTTGAAAACTCGCCCACCTGGTAGACCTGGCCGTTGTACGTGTACTCAAAAGCCACGGCCAGCACCTCGTCGGTGTTGAGGGCCGACTTGAGCGAGATGTAACCGAGGGTGGAGTTGAGGGTGTACTCGTTGCTGCTGAGCAGGCGCGCGCTCTCGACCTTCTCGAAGTCGGACCCGCCCTGTATGCCGTAGGCCTGCAGAGGCGCTAGGGCCTGGGTCACGTCGTTGATGTTGCGGGCGTCAGGATAGTCACGCTTGATGGTGTAGAGCAAGTTGTTGCTCTCGTTGGTGGGGAATGGATAGCCGGGATCAACGGTCCAGTGATTGTTGGCCAGTACGCGACTCTCGCCCAAATCAATGAAGCCAACGAGGTTGCGCGCCTCATCGTACTTTCCGCTCTTGTTAGTCACCCACACCTCGATGCGCGTGATGTTGATGCCCGACGACACGAAAGGCACCTTGGCGGCGAACTTGTCGTAATTGTCGCGGAAGTATTGCGCGAGGAAGAAGTGGCGATTGGCATCGTATTCGTCGGCCTTGATCGAGTACTTGGTGGTCTGCACGCCGCCCTTGGTGTTGACGGTCTGCGACTGCGAGTTTTGCTGCGACACCAGGGCTGTAGCCGTGAGGCGTCCAAATTGCAGCTTGGCCTTGATGCCGAACAGGGCCGTACCGCCGCGGATGAGCGACGAACCGGTAGTCATCGACACGTTACCGGCCTCGATTTCCTTTACAATGTCATCCTCTTCGCCCTCGTAGGCGAGTTTGAGGTTTTTGGAGTCGAAACCGAATGTTGCGTCGGTGTTGTAGGTCATGTTGAAGCGCATGCGGTTGCCGACGCTTGCATTGATAGTGGCCTGTATCTTCTGGTCGAAATCGAAGAATGTCTTGCGGCGCGCGTTGAGCGAAAGCGCCGGATTATCAGTCTTGTTGCTCTTCACGCCCATCGAAATCTGCACCGAGCCCTGCGTCTTGAGCTGCACGCCTCCGGGGCCGAAGATTTTCTCCAGCGGCCCAAGAGCGAAATTCATATCCAGCACGTTAAACGGCTCTTTCTCAGTCTCGTTTTTGACCAATGCCAGGTTGCGCTCACGGTAATAGTCCTGCATAGACTGGCGCAGCTGCCAGTTGTTGTACTGCGCGGGAGTGAGCATAAAGGGCGTGACCACGTCCATGCCGCCTACGCGCGTGCGAACTATATAATAGCCCGTAGTCGGGTCGTATTCAGCCTCGGTGGTAATGTTTGATGGAGTTTTGAGGTCAAAGCCCAACTCATCCTCAACGAGTTGCTCATAACTCTGAGGGACAGAGGGATTGATAGGAAACGGCAAATCAATCGAATCGCCCGGCGTCGGCGTCCCCCCAACGGGAGGCGGAGGCGTCACCTGCGGCGTATAGTACTGCGCCTGTGCCCCCAAAAAGAATAAAACAAAGCACACCACGGCCAAAAGGCCACGGCAGACAGCAAAGCAGGCTATATATCGTTTCAACAGATCACTCATTGTAACACCTATAATAACGCGCCTCCACCGCAATTATTATGCACCCGCCCCAATTTCTTCATTCACCAACGGGACCGCAGACACATACGCACGAACCGTGCGCCCAAGAAAGTGCGTCAAAAATCTTTTGTAGGGACATCGCTTTGCGATGTTAAACGAAAAGAGTATGAAGTATGAGGCCGTCTCTCGGGCGGCAGTTAAGATTTTTCAGCCATCTTCTTGTTTGACATCGCAAAGCGATGTCCCTACAAAAATTGATACTTTCTCTTTGATTCACCCATTTGCTTGTACGCATGGGTGTATGATTTTTTGATGGCGGGTGTATGATTTTTTGACACTCTTGACAGGCAATCAATTATTATATATTTGGATATTAGGTGGTTGTGAGTTTGGCACGGGGTATGTATGTTATAGGGGTGCAAACACATTTCTTATGGAAAAAATAAAATTATTATTATCAACCTTAGCCGCGGCGGCCTGCGTGGGCGGAGCATGTGCCCAGGGACGCGTCTGGTCGCTCGACGAGTGCATGGCCTACGCTGCCGAGCATGGCAACGCCGTGGCGCAAGCACGCTGGGATCTGGTTGGCGCCAAGGCGGAATACGCCAACGCCGTGGGCAACTTCCTGCCGTCAGTGTCGGCGCAGACTGCCGCGCAGTTCAGTTGGGGCCGCAATATCGACCCGGAAACGAACACCTATAATAATGTAACCACGTTCAACAACGGCTATGGCCTCTATGCCTCCCTCACCCTATTCGACGGTGGACAGACCTACAACAATTGGCGCCTGGCCCGTGCCGAACGTGAACGCTCGCGCAACGCCATCGACATGCGTCGAGACGACTGCGCCATCTCGGCCATGATGGCCTACGCCGACGCCGCCTATTATCTCGGTGCCATTGCCATCGCCGAGGACAAGGCCGCGCAGAGCGAGGCGCTGCTCTCCCTCACCCTTCGCCAGGAAGAACTCGGCATGATGGGCGCTCCCGACGTGGCCCAGGCCCGCGCCAGCCACAGCGACGACCTTTACAACCTCACCCACCAGCGCAACGTATACCAGCAGTCGATGCTCACGCTCCGCAGCGCGCTCAACCTGCCCGACAGCATGACCCTGGCCGTAGACACCGCATGGCTCGAAACGGAATACCTCACTTACGACCTCCCCGTCAGCGTCGGCGACATCTGCGCCTATGCCATGGCCAACAATCCACTGGCTATAGAGGCCGAAAAGTTGGTCGAGTCGGCCCGTTACCGCTACCGCTCGGCCCAGGGCACCTTGTGGCCCACAATATCACTCAGCGGCGGCATCTCCACATCATTTTACCGCGTGCTGGGCTCAGGCGTCACGTTCCCGCCCTTCGGCGAGCAGTTCCGCAACAACCGAGGCGAGTATGTGCAAGTCAACTTCAGCCTCCCGCTCTTCGACAACCTCTGGCGCTCATCTTCAGCACGCCGAGCAAAGGCCAACTGGGAGATAGCCAAGAGCCAACGCGACGAAAGCCTGCGAAAGCTCCGCGACGACATCGCCCTGGCCGTGCTCGACCGCGACGGCTACGCCACCGAAATCGCAGCGCTCACCGACAAACTCGAAGCCGACTATACGGCATACCGCCTCAACCTGCGGAAATACGAGGAAGGCCTGCTCTCGCTCATCGACCTGCAGCTTTCGGCCAACACCTACTACGCCTCGCGCCTGGCCCTGCTGCAAAAACAAACCCTATACATGCTTAAAGACAAATTAGTTAACTATTATAAAGGCGAACCGTTATGGACGTTAAAATAGAAAAAAAGAAAGGCCTGAAAGCCATCAAGCCGCGCCATTGGGCCTACATCGGCATCGGCGCGCTGGCTGTCACCGCCGCTGTGTGGATTTTCTCATCCGACATGTCATCAACCTACAAGGCCGACCGCCTTGGCCTCACCATCGGCGAGGTGACTGAGGGGCAGTTTGACGACTTCGTGCGCATCGACGGCCACGTGCTGCCCATCAGCCAGGTGCAGATCAGCCCCGAGGAGGGCGGCATAGTGGTCGAGCGCGTGGTCGAAGAGGGCGCCACAGTCAAGAAAGGCGACGTCATCATCCGCCTGCGCAACAACGCTCTCGACCTGCAGATCCTTAATGCCGAAGCCGAACTGGCCGAAAAGCAGAATATCCTGCGCAACACGCAGATATCCATGGAGCAAGACCGACTCAACAACCGCAACGAACAGGCGCAGATCGACCTCGAAGTCACCCGAAAGCACCGCGCCTACGAGCAGAAGGAGCGCCTGTACAAAGAGCGCCTCATCGCCAAGGAGGATTACCTGCAGGCCAAGGAGGATTACGAACTGGCGCTCCGCCGCCAGGGCCTCATCACCCAAAGGCTGGCTCAAGACAGCATCTATCGCCTGAGCCAGGTGGGCCAGATGGAGGAAAACCTCGAGAACATGCAGCTCAACGTCGTGCTCATCCGCCAGCGCAAAGACCACCTCGACGTCACTTCGCCCATCGACGGCGAACTCGGACTGCTCGAAGCTGAGCTCGGCCAAAACATAACCGCCGGCCAGAAGATCGGCCAGATCAACGTGCTCTCCGACTACAAGGTAGAGGCACGCATCGACGAGCGCAGCATCGACCGCGTACACGTGGGCCTGCCCGCAATCCTCGATCGAAACGGCCAGAAGTTCAACATGGTCGTACACAAGGTTTACCCCGAGGTGCGCGAGGGAAAGTTCCGTGTAGACTTCGTGTTTGACGGCGACCGTCCCGACAACATCCGCATGGGCCAGACCTACTACCTCAACCTCCAGCTCGGCCAGCCCTCGCCCGCAGTCCTCATCCCCCGAGGCGCGTTCTATTCCTCTTCGTCGGGCAATTACGTATATGTGCTCGACAAAAACGATCGCAAGGCATACCGCCGCAACGTGCGACTCGGACGCCAGAATCCGCAATACTACGAAGTGCTCGAAGGCCTTGAGCCGGGCGAGCGAGTAATCATCAACGGCTACGAGCCTTACGGCGATGCCACAACCCTCGTACTCAAATGAAATCATACTTCAAATTCCTGAGCCGCAACGCGGCCTACACCATCATCAACGTCCTGGGCCTCAGCCTGGGACTGATGTTCGCTATAATCATCGGCGCCTACGTATGGCAAGAAACGACCCTCGACAAGCAGCAGACTAAGGCCGACCGCATCTACCTACTCGGCGACAAAAGCTACGGCGGATTCTCATCCGGCTCGCACTGGCGCGCCGGATGGCACCTCGTCGACCAGTTCCCGGAGATTGAATCATCCTGCGCCATCAGCTTCGCCACAGATGACATGCATCCAGAAGGCGGGGAACTGAACCACCCCAACTTTCTGCTCGTCGACTCCACATTCTTCAAATTTTTCGACTTCAAGCTGCTGCAGGGCGACCGCCGCACTGCGCTCAATGAAGTCAACTCGGTAGTAATCACTCCCCAGTATGCCAAGGAATGCTTCGGCGACGCCGACCCCATTGGCAAAGCCATAGTATGGAATCACCAAGATGTCCAGACAAGCAACTTGATTGTGACAGGCATATTTGAGCCGTTGGAGCACACCCTTTTTGAGACCGACAAGATAATCGATATGATTATGCGGTTTGAGAACAACGTATACGTCAGCGATT
>CAMWUM010000016.1 GCA_947177435.1 uncultured Muribaculaceae bacterium | reverse complement strand
GGTATGCATAAACAAAAAAAATTAATCGTCATCACGACGATTAATCTTCTTACCTTAAATCTAATACCATGAAAAACTGATGCAAAGTTACACGTTTTATGTTATACAACATAATTTTCGAACAAGAAAATGTTGTTTCTTGGCTTTATTTTGCGATATATGGTATTTTTGGATATTTTATTTGCTCTACTTTGCAAATTATTGGCGTGCGATTGAGTCACCGAGGATTTGGTCGATGGCTTCGAGTTCTGCGGCGGTGAAGGCCGGGGCGGAGAGGGCTGCGAGGTTGTCGTCGAGCTGCGCCACGGAGCTTACGCCGGCTATGACTGAGGTGACGCGCGGGCGAGCGAGTACCCACGACAGCGACATCTGAGCCAGCGACTGGCCGCGTCCGGCGGCGATTTCGTTGAGCCTGCGGGCCTTTTCTACCCACTCGGCAGTTATATCCTCTTTGTGCAGGAACGCGCCCTCTTTGTATACGCGCGAATCGGCGGGTATGCCGTTGAGGTAGCGATTTGTGAGCAGGCCCTGTGCCAGGGGGGAGAAGGCGATGAAGCCAAGGCCCTCGTTCTCAAGCATGTCGATGTGGCGGGCTTCGGGCTTACGGCACAGCATGTTGTAGCGGTCCTGGTATATCAGGCAGCGCACGTGCTGCTCGGCCATCATCGCGCACGCCTTGGCGGCTACGTCGGCTGGGTACTTCGACAGGCCCACGTACAGTGCCTTGCCCTGCTTCACGATGTCGATGAGCGCCTGCACGGTCTCCTCGAGTGGAATCTCAGGACAGTAGCGGTGGCTGTAGAAAATGTCGAAGTATTCAAGGCCCGTGCGCCGCAGGCTCTGGTGGAGGCTGGCGAACGTGTTCTTGCGTGAGGTCAAGTCACCGTAAGGCCCTGGCCACATGTAGTGTCCGGCCTTTGACGAAACGATAATCTCGTCGCGGTGGCTCTTCAAACCGCGCGCCAGGATACGGCCGAAGTTCGTCTCGGCGCTGCCGGCCGGCGGCCCGTAGTTATTGGCGAGGTCGAAGTGCGTGACGCCCTTTTCAAAAGCGTGCAGTACGATATCCTCCTGAGTGGCAAGGGGAGTGGCATCGCCAAAGTTGTGCCACAGCCCGAGTGAGATGGCCGGGAGCATCAGCCCGCTCCTGCCGCAATATCTGTATTCCATATCTCTATTAGTTGATTTGTGAGGCAATTAGTTTTGTGAAATCAGAAATATCGCCAAGTACGCTCGCTTTCTCGAGGGCCGCCATGTATTCATTTCTTAAGTCCAAGGGTATTACTATCCAAGGGTATCCGCCGGAGGCAAGCATGGTGTTGAGCAAAAATCGGCCTATCCTACCGTTGCCATCCATATAAGGGTGGATGAAAACGAATATGAAATGGCCAAGCACGGCGCGAACACGAGGGTCAGGCTCGGTTTTAAGCAAATCGAAGAACACAGGCATGGTATCTGTGATGGCGTCGGGATTGAGAGGGATGTGTTGCGAGCCTCTAATGTAGACCTGGCTTTTGCGGTATCCAATAAGGTCTGGAGCTTTGAGTATGCCGGCGGTCACAAACGGCATCCACATTTGCCGGTACCATGTCCAATGGTCATCTTCTGCGATTTGCCCGGCATTCTTCCCTTCAAGAATTTTTCCGATAGACTCCTTTACGGCGACGAAAGCCTGGTAATAACCTCGCGCCACCAGCGCCCGCTTGTGTTCTTTGTCATTTTCGTCTGGCCGCCAATCCCCAGATTTCACCTTTTCTATCAAGTCTTTAGATACTTGATAGCCCTCGATTGACAGAGAATGGTACGCATCCTCCCCATACTTTTCATCTATATCACGGATATAGATGTTGCTGTCAACCGCGCTCGCGGCAGGCTGGGGGAAATTGGCTATCACTTGCAGCCGCATCTTCGACCACATTTCTCGCAACCTTAAGGCGTAGGGCGAAATCTCGCGTACGAACGATTGTCGCGGCTGCGATGAGAATGGATCCACCTCAGCCACCTTATACCCAAACTCTTTCATCGTGTTAATGATTTCATCGGCAAGTTCTGCCCGGCCAACATTTCTAAACGCGCCAGCCACGCGTCCGGCACGGGTGGTGGCTCCAGTTTCCAATAGCGGTCTGATGATGTCTGACGCATTTTTGACCATTGACAGGCAAGTCCTTGCCGACACCTCATCTTTCTCAAAGTATGTGGGCGAAGCATATATCAATGCCTCCTCTAAAGTGTACAGGCGCAGGCCGTTATCCGGCTCCACGCATAAGTTTGCCGGCAAATCGCCTTTTATGGCCAAAATAGAGTGGCCGTAGGGAAGATTGACCATATTGTTTGACGCCTTTGGCGCCTTTATAGTCAATTGCGCGGGCACAGACGTTTTTCCCGAATGAATATCAAGAGACTGGTCGGGCATGACAACCCACTGGTCTCCATACCGAAAGGACAAATATTCACGCACAAAATGCCAGTATGAAGTATACCAAACCGTTGTGTCGCCCTCGCTCCCCGGCCGCGCTGGTATGTACCAGCCTTTTATGACCTCCTGCAGCCAGCCGTTGTCAAGCAGCCTTTTCAAATGCACGCGTGACAGCTGCTCGGTTCCCCGAAGCACAACGTTGGGATTCGCATCTTGCAACAGACGCAGCTGTTCCAAGGAATCTGCCATTAATTGCTGAATTGTTGCCATGCGTTACTAGTTTTTGGTGAGTTTGCGTTACTAGTTTTTGGTGAGTTTGCGTTACTAGTTTATTTTGCAAAGTTAGTGATAATAGTTGACTTGCACAACATCCGCAGGCATTTTCCTTTTGAACTAAGTCGCAATGTCACAAACATAAGGAATCGCGTAGGTGTGTCAAAAAGGGAAAATCGGGAATATCTCCTTTTTTAACGGAACAATTGACGGGGGTTGGCGGAAAATTCGTATATTTGCGCTACGAATTAATTCTTACCATTTTATACTGATTTATAGCATGAAAAAACTAAGACTTGCCATCGGGGCGCTCCTTTGCCTTAGCGCCGCGGGCGCTTGGGGCGCAGACGTGAAGTGGGAACTTGACTTTGGCCATCTTGACGGCTCGGGCGCCACGCTGTGCGACGGCGCTACAATAGTGGCTCAGGACGGGTTCAATTATCTCGACCTTGGCAATTCAAACGGCTACCTCAACCTCGGTGCTGCCGCCGGACAGGCCATCGGCAGTCTCAGCGATTTCTCTGTGGCCACTTACCTATACATTCCCGCCGGCACCAACATAAGCGCCAACGGCAACTTCATATTTACCTTTGCCTACGGCGAAAATTCAGGCGGTGAGAGCAAGGGCTACGTCTTCCTCAACGCCAGGGACACACGCTACGCCATATCCCGCACAAACTGGACGGGCGAATCGGGCGTGTCGGCCGCGCAGGGATGGCCGCTCGGCGAGTGGCACCATCTGGCTTATACGCAGGACAATGGCGTGGGCCGTATCTACGTCGACGGCGTGGAGAAGGCCAAGGCCGACATCAGCATCACACCCGCCCAGCTGGTGAGCGAGAAGGGGCAAATGAAATACAATTACTTGGGTCGATCGTGCTACAACGGCGACGCCTACCTCAAGGGGGCGCGCTATTGCGGCTTTGCCATCTATGACGGCGCGCTGACTGCCAGCGAGGTGGCGTCGCTCTCTGACGAGAAGCGTGCGGCGCTCAACGAGGCGCTCTATGGGCGCCTGCTCGACCAGGCAGCCGCTGACCTCACTCTCGGTGACACTGACGGGCTCATTCACGATCTGACGCTGCCGACCTCTAACGGCAACGTAGCCATCTCGTGGGCAACCTCTGACGCCTCGGTGATTACCGCCGCCGGCAAAATCACCCGCCCGGCCATTGCCAAGCCCGACGCTCACGCCACTCTCACGGCCACGCTGTCGGCCAATGGGATTACGCGTACCAAGGAGTTCGCTGTGACGGTACTGGCGCAACTCGACGCTACCGGCCGTCTGCAATACGACCTCGACCACATAGTGATAAGGGGAAACATCCACAATCTCTACTCCGACCTCGCCCTGCCCACTGCCACGGGCGAAGGCAGTGTGCTGCTCTGGAAATCTAGCAACAAGGAATACCTCTCCGATGCCGGCAAGCTCAACAAGCTGGCCGCCAAGGGCGAGGAAGTGACGGTGACGCTTACGGCCACGGCAACTGCCGATGGCGAGAAGGCCAGCCGCGAGTTTGAGGTGACAATCGGCCAGGACGAAGGCTACACGGCCTACCTCTTCGCCTACTTCACCGGCAACTCTCCCTCCGCCGAGCAAATCTGCTACGCGCTGAGCACGGACGGTTACTCCTACACTCCACTCAATAATGGCGACCCCATCATCTCGTCGGCCGACATCGCCCTGAAGAAGAGCGTGCGCGACCCGCACATACTGCGCGGCGAAGACGGCTATTTCTACATGGTTGCCACCGACATGCGCTCAGACGAGGGCTGGTCGAGCAACGACGGCCTGGTGCTGATGCGCTCGGCCGACATGGTCACATGGACCTCCAAGGCCATCGACTTCCCCACCGCCTGGCCCGCCAAATACGACCGCGACGACCTCACCCAGGTGTGGGCCCCGCAGACCATCTACGACCCCGAGGCCGGGAAGTACATGGTGTATTTCACCATCGGCATGCGCAGCCAGAGCCACTACAAGATTTTCTATTCATACGCCAACGACGACTTCACCGAGCTGACCGAGCCCGAGTTGCTCTTTGACCTCGGAGCATTCACTATCGACGGCGACATTGTGTACGCCAACGGCCTCTACCACCTCTTCTTCAAGACCGAAGGCGGCATCCAGAAGGCCACCGCCCCCAGCCTCAAAGGTCCGTGGACGCCCGGCGGGTGCTTCCTGCAGCAGACCACCGAGGCCGTCGAGGGTTCGGGCATGTTCAAGCGCATCAACTCCGACGAGTGGGTGCTGATGTACGACTGCTACGCCAACGGCCGTTACCAGTTCTGCGTGTCGACCGACCTTGAAAATTTCAGTTTCGTGTGCAACACCGCCATGTCAGGCAAGTTCACCCCGCGCCACGGCACGGTGATGCCCATCACAGCCGCCGAGGCCGCCCTGTTGCTCGAAAAGTTCCCGAGCTCGGCCATCACCGCCGCCCCGCGCGGAGCCGCCAGCCGTATGGTGCGCACTGAGCATATGGAGATGTCGCACACCGACAAGACCATCTGGCTGCCTGTTCGCTATGGTGCCGACCTTTCGGCCTTCGACCCCATGCTCTACGGCATGGAGGGCACCACGGTAAGCCCCGCAGGCCTGCAGGACTTCACCGCCGGCCCCGTATCCTATACGTTCTCGCGCGCGGGCAAGAGCGACCTCACCTACAAGGTGACGGCCGAAATCGCCTCCAACCCCATCCTCCCCGGCTACCACGCCGATCCCGAGATAATGTTCTCGAATAAGACCGGCAAGTTCTACTGCTACACCACCACCGACGGCTTCTCGGGCTGGGGCGGCACATATTACACCTGCTACTCAAGCCCCGACCTGGTGGAGTGGACCCTCGAGGGCACCGTGCTTGACCTGGCCTCCAATCAGGTGGCATGGGCCAGCGGCAACGCCTGGGCTCCCGCCATCGAAGAGAAGAAAGTCGACGGCGAGTACCGCTATTTCTACTATTTCAGCGGCCAGCCCGTGAGCGGCGGCGGCAAGCAGATAGGCGTGGCCACCTCGGCATCGCCCGTCGGCCCGTTTGTCGACCATGGCTCGTCGATAATTTCGAAATCGCCTACCGGCGGAGGCCAGCAGATTGACGTTGACGTGTTTACCGATCCAACCACCGGCAAGAGTTATATTTACTGGGGCAATGGCTACATGGCCGGAGCCGAACTTGAGGACGACATGGTCAGCCTCGTGCCCGGCACCACCAAGGTAATGACTCCCTCGGGCGGCAGCCTGCAGACTTACGCCTACCGCGAGGCGCCTTATGTGATTTACCGTAATGGCCTTTATTACTTCTTCTGGTCAGTCGACGACACCGGTTCGGCCAATTACCACGTGGCTTACGGCACATCCACCGAGCCGCTTGGTAAGATTACCGTGGCCAAGGACCCCATAGTCCTCATCCAAGATGCCGGCAGCAAAATTTACGGCACGGCCCACAACTCCATCCTGCAAATCCCTGGCAAGGACGAGTGGTACATCGTATATCACCGCATCAACCGCAACTACATCAGCCAAGATCCCGGCATACACCGCGAAACGTGCATCGACCGCATCTATTTCAATGAGGATGGCACCATCAAGCGCGTCATCCCCACCCACCGAGGTGTCGACCCCGTTGACCCCGAAGTGATGAGCGGCGTGCAGGCTCCTCTGGCCGAAGGCTCTGCCGCTGAGGTTGTGGCCACGGCATATTACACCATCGGTGGTGTCTACGCAGGCACGTCGCTCGAGAGCGCGCCCCGTGGCATCTACATCGTCCGCCACACCCTCGCCGACAAGAGCGTGCGCGTTGATAAGGTAATCAAATGATTGACTGGACACTGCTCGCATGGCCGGTAAACGCGTGGGTGCTCGTAGCCTTCGCGGCGGCCTTGGCGATAATGACCGCATTGCGTCGCCGAGTCAGGCTTTTAGCCTGGCTCGGCGGCCGTGCGTCTGCCTTGTGGGCGATTGGTTTCGCCTTGGCTGCGACCGTGGCGCTTGGCCTTGTGCCGCAAAGCCGCTCGGCGGCTGGCAGTTGGTGGCAGCATCTCATCTCCTCCTGGCCTTTCGTTTTGGTTTGGGTATGGCTCGCTGTTTCGCTTGGGCTAGCCACCATTTATGGGACGATAGCACGCGTCGCCGCAAGCGGCGAACACGGGAACGGACGCAGGAGGCTGCGCACTACGGTTTTCGTGCTCAACCATTTGGGCTTGCTTTTGGCATTGGTGGCCGCTACGCTCGGCTCGGCCGACATGGAGCGCCTGCGCATGGCTGTGGGACAATCGCGGCTTGGCGCCGAGCCTCAGTCGGTGGCCTGGGATGCCAACGGCTATGGCCGTGAGCTCGACATCGCCATCGAGCTTGTCGATTTCAAGATTAACGAAAACCAGCAGGCTGATGTCCGCACGCCGCGCAAGTTCAAGGCCGAAGTCAAGATCACGGCCCTGTCGCCCCACGCCCCCTCGATCAGCGAGCAGACCGTCGAGGTCAACCGCCCCGCCTCGATGCATGGTTGGAAAGTGTATCTGATTGGCTATGAGGCCGAACTGGGTGAGGATACTCGATACTGTGAATTCGAACTGGTGCGCGACCCGTGGCTGCCGTGGGTGTACGCCGGCATAGGCATGATGCTTGCCGGGGCCATGGGTCTGTTCGTTCTCGCCACACCTAAAAAAGAAAAGCAATGACCTGGGACGCATTCATCTACTTCGCCATCGCCGCCGCGCTGCTATGGGTGGCTGGCGCCTGGGCTGGTTGGCGCAGAAAGGCCGCTTGGGCCTATGCCCTGACTGGCGCCGGCATAGGCGTGTTCTTAGCATTTATTATCGGTCTTTGGATAGGGCTGGAGCGGCCGCCGCTGCGCACCATGGGCGAGACCCGATTATGGTATTCACTGTTTCTGCCGGTGGTAGGTCTGCTGGTGTACGGGCGATGGCGCTACCGCTGGATACTTGCTTTCAGTTCGTTGATGGCCATTGTGTTTGTGTGCGTCAACATCCTGCGCCCCGAAATCCACGACAAGGCCATGATGCCGGCTTTGCAAAGCCCTTGGTTTGTGCCGCACGTAGTGGTGTATATGTTCAGTTACGCCCTGTTCGGCGCCGCTGCCGTGGCCTCCGTCTGGTTCCTTGTCACCAAAAAGCCCGAGATGGCCATGGCTGACCGCTTGGCATACGCCGGCCTGGCGTTTCTGACACTGGGCATGCTCTTCGGCGCCCTATGGGCCAAGCAGGCCTGGGGCCACTACTGGGGCTGGGATCCCAAAGAGACCTGGGCAGCAGCCACATGGCTTAGTTATCTACTCTACATCCACTATCGCTTGGCGCGTCCCCGCAGCCACAAACCAGCCCTCTGGCTCCTCCTCTTAGGCTTCATCCTCCTGCAAATCTGCTGGTGGGGCATCAACTACCTCCCCTCCGCCGCCTCCTCGGTCCACGTCTACGCCTCCTGACTCAGCACATTTGCCACTACTTTAATCGGTCAATGCATTTATGAATGGTATTAAGAAGGGGAGGGATATCATTCTTAACTGCTTCGAATATTAAATCGGCATCTAATTCAAAGTATCCGTGGGCTATGTGGTTGCGCATGCCAATGATTGCCCGCCATGAAATTTCAGGAAATTCTGATTGCAAGAAATCGGGCAAAAATCGGTTAATGCGATTAATGCCCTCGCCAATAGCTGTAATTAATGTGCAATTGGCAGCCAATAATTGTATGCCTTGAGGAGAAGAGTAGTAACTGTCAACGTCGCTGATGTCTTTATTCCAGTCCATCAACTGTACAATTGTTTCCTCAACGGATTCAAGCGTTTGTAGGGCTTGGACAATATTTGATTCAGAATAACTTGATCCCGTCATAAGATACTTGATTTAAAAAACGAGAGGAAAGTCGAGGATTGCGGCGAACAAGATCAACAGAGGTATGCAGTATCTGCTCGAGAAAATCTTTAAGGCCACTCATCAGAAAAATCTTAGGTGGCATATCGACTAATATGTCTACATCGCTGTCTGCTCTGTTGTCGCCTCGCGCCATCGAACCAAAAAGACACAAGCTCGTGACCCCGAATTCTGACCGAATACGGGGCATGTTGTCTTTAAGTATGCTGATGCAATCTTTAGATGTGCACATATCACGAAGAATTCTGACGCAAATATACGAAAAAAATATTACAACAGGGATGTTTTTAGCGATGACTCAGCACATTTGCCACTCGACGAAGGAGGAGGTGGCGGAGCAGTGGCGCTGGAGGGTGTCGGAGATGAGGGCTTTGAGGGCAGTCATGTCGGCGTCGGGGTCGTAGACGTTGACGAGCATGAGCAGGCGCGTGGTGTCGGGGGTGAGTTTGGTGCGCTCGCAGTCGCTGGTGGGAGTGCCGATGGCGGCTGTGGAGTCGCGGTATACGGGTAGGTGTTCGATGTTGAGTTCGCCTCGGCCGATGGCTTGGAACGGTTCACCTGCGCGGCCCACACCGAGCTCGAGCGTGTCGCCGTCGACTTTGTCGGCATCGAATCCGCCGATCGAGTGGCCCGTGATGAGTGAGATGAGATTGATGAGGTCGATGGCCGTGAGTGTGCGGTACAGGTCGGCGCCCTTGACCATGCGGCGCGTAAGGGCCTCGGCGCTGGGGCGGTAGCGGTTGGGCTCCTTGCCGCAAGCCTTGTAGGCCTGGCGGGTGGGGGCGATGCCAGGGAGTTTGTTGACCTCGTCCATGCGCAAGTGGTCGCGGAGCCAGGCGCCGCGGGCCTCGATTTCGTCCCAAAGTGCTTGTGAGGTTGGGCCGTTGGCAATTTCGGCCTCTACGGCGAGCACCCTCAGCAGGGGCGCCGCCTCGCGTATTTCGGGTGAGAACTTGATGATGCGCATCTTATTGGAATCGGTAGTTTTCTGCTATGTCGCGGATGGCGTAGAATATGCGCTTGTCGACCTCAGTGAGTTCGACGTGGCGGCGGGCCATCATGCGCGCGGCGATTTCGAAGAACTTGGTCATGCTCACGTCGTTGTATCCCGCACCGGCTCCGCCGCGCTCGCTGAACGACGGTACGAACGGCCTGGGGAAGCCGCTGCCGTGGATGTTGCAGCCCACGCCCAGCACGGTGGCCGTGTTGAGCATCGTGTTGATGCCGCATTTGGTGTGGTCGCCCATGATCACGCCGCAGAACTGCAAGCCTGTGGGCATGAAGCGCTGGGCGGGGTAGTTCCACAGTTTGATGGGCGAGTAGTCATTTTTGAGATTGGAGGCCACACAGCCGGCGCCGAGGTTGCACCACTCGCCTATGACGGCGTTGCCCAGGAATCCGTCGTGGGCCTTGTTGCTGTAAGCCTGCATCACGACGTTGTTGAGCTCGCCGCCCACCTTGCACCAGGGGCCGATGGTGGTGTCGCCGTATATCTTAGCGCCCATGTTGACGACCGAATGCTCGCACAGGGCCAGGGGGCCGCGCAGGCACGAGCCCTCCATCACCTCGGCGTGAGGGCCGACGTAGATGCATCCCTTGGTGGTGTTAAGCGTGGCGCCCTCGACCGACGCGCCCTCCTCGATGAAAATGCGCGACGGGTCGCCTATAACCGTGCACGTGGGGCTAACGGGCAGCGACTTGCGGCCGGCGGTGATGTGCTTGAAGTCGTCCTCTATGGCCGCACCGTTGAGTTGGAATATGTCCCACAGGTGGCGCACCTCGCCGATGCCGGGCAGCACGTGGGCGGGTATGTATTCGGCTTCGCCCTCGATCCGGCAGGGGTACTTCTCCTGCAGATATTCGACGGTCTGCCATGTGCATTTTGCGCCGAGGCGGCGCTCATGCTTTTCGCGTATGGTGGTGATGCCCAGCCTAATCTCGGCGATGGGGCGGCAATATGTGATGGGAAGCAGGTGCGGGCGCACCTCGGGATCGTCAACCAGAACGTAAGTCTTCATAATCAATTTTATCTAAAATATACGTACCGCGCAAAGTTAGCGCTTTTTCGGGTAACAAAGATAAAAATAATTGTAAAAACAAAACGAAGGCTAAAAGCGTTAATATTTCATTAAACACTTTCAACTCATTCATTAGCATCTAATACACGATTACTATGCGCACGTTTCTTCTATTTGCCGGGGCAATGATGGCTGCCGGCATGGCCATGGCCCAGTCTTCCTCTCCGTCGGATGAGCAGCTGCAGCGTCTGATGTCGAGTCACCACATCATTTATTTCGGCGACAGCCAGCAGGAACTCGACTCGGTGCAAAAGGCTGATCTGATTGAGTCGTTCTACCTCGACCAGTACCGCCACGCGCAGGATCCGCGTGCGCCGTATTTCATGCTTATGAGCCGAGGCGGCAAGATGGCAATGGGCATCGGCGGCAAGATCCAGGCCCTGGCCTTTTATGACATGCACGGCATGGTTAATGGCAACGGCTTCGCTCCCTACAATATACCTGTGGCCAGCAACCCGTTGGCGCCCAACGGCATGCAGATGAACATGGGCAACTCGGCCATCTTCCTCACCGCCTTTGGCACCGACAGGCATTTCGGCAACTATATGGTGTACCTCGAAGCCAAGTTCACAGGCAGCGGCAACAACCATTACTTCGCCCTGAAGAAGGCATACGCCACCGTTGGCGACTGGACTCTGGGCCTTGCCAAGTCTACATTTACCGACCCTGCCTCGCAGCCGTCGACAGTCGAGACCGAAGGCCCCAACTCAGAGGTGGATGCATCGCGCTTCCTGTTGCGTTGGATGCATAAGTTGCCGGGCAAATGGAGCGTGGCCGCATCAATCGAAAACGCCACCGACAACATTGCCGCATCGCAGTACTCGGCGCTCAGCACCACCTACATGCCCAACATCGCGGCCTTCATCCAGTACGGCACGCAGAAGCAGCACGTGCGCCTGGCGGGCATACTCAAAAATATGCGTTACCGCGACCTGACGGCCAACCGCAACCAGTACGTGACCGGCTGGGGCGTCAACCTTACTGGCTGCGCCCGCCCGCTGCCCGCCCTCACCGTATTTGCCGGAGCCAACACCGGCAAGGGCATCGGCAGCCTTGTCAACGACCTGAGCAAGGGATCTAACGACCTGATCGGATACGCCGACGATCTGGGCAAGATGTACGCCCCAATGAGCTTCGGCTACTACGGCGCCCTGCAGTACAACTTCCGTCCCAACCTGTTCAGCACGCTGATATTCAGCCAGGAGCGCATACTGCCCAAGCACCGCTCGCTCTATGACGGCGACCAGTACAAATACGGCCTCTACGGTACGGCCAACGTATTCTACAGCATCACCCCGCGCTGCGTGGTGGGCGCAGAGTTCACCGTCGGCAACCGCGCCAACATGGACCACACCAGCCGCGTGGCCTACCGCGCCGGCCTCACCGCCGAGTTCAGCTTCTAATCTTCAGCAAGCATTTTCGCCAGCCGGCGCATGCCTTCGGAGGCGCCGGTGGGGATGACAGTAACATAAGAAGGCACAGCAGCCGGGCGCGGGTCTATGTAGTAGATCGGAGTGCCCGGCTTGACGTATTGCAGCAGGGCGGCTGCCGGGTATACGGCCAGCGATGTGCCGATGATTACGAATACGTCGGCCTGGCGCACGAGGTCGACGGCCGGTTCGAAGTTGGGCACGGCCTCTTGGAAGAACACGATGTGAGGGCGCACGAGTTCGCCGTTGATGCGCGTTTCGGGGGTGGTCTCCAAGGCGTCGGGCTTGAGGGTGTAGACGTGGCTTTCGTCATTGATGGCGCGCACCTTCATCAGTTCGCCGTGCAGGTGCAGCACGCGGCTTGAGCCGGCGCGTTCGTGCAGGTCGTCGACGTTCTGCGTTATTACGTACACGTCATAATCCTTTTCGAGGTCGACGATTGCGCGGTGGCCGTCGTTGGGCTGGGCCTTGACCAGGTCCTTGCGGCGCTCGTTGTAGAAATGGTGCACCAGGGCCGGGTCGCGGCGGAATCCGTCGGCGCTGGCCACGTCCATCACGGGGTAGTTTTCCCACAGTCCGCCGGTGTCGCGAAATGTGGTGATGCCACTCTCGGCGCTCATGCCGGCGCCGGTCGAAAACACAAGCTTTTTCTTCATAATCAGGGCGGATTTTGATTGATTGACAAAGTTACGTAATATAATTTGATTTTTGATGAGATGGGACGTTAAAATTTAACGCCAATGCAATAGGATTTTTCGTAAAAAACGACTAAATTTGCGCCATAATACGTAACTAACGCTCTTTTACATGAAAAAACTTTTACTCACACTGGCCGCTGTGCTGGGCATCTGCCTGGGCGCCAGCGCCGAAACCTACACAATCTCGGCTGCCGAGCTGTTTGGCAACGCCGCGGATTATGTCAAGTTTAACGCATACGAGAACAGCTGCGTCTTCAATGGCGGATTCGCCTTCACCGCCCTTAAGAATGGCGGTTCGACCGAGCCCACCTACGCCTCTAACGGCGAAGTGCGCACCTACGCCAAGAACACCCTTATGATTCAGGCCAACGGCGCCAACATCACCAAAATCTCCTTCACTATCTCTGAGCAGGGCCTCAAGCGTCTGACTGACGTTACCCCCAGCGCCGGCACAATCGCAGAGCAGGGCGCCAACCCGCTCGTATGGAATGGCTCGGCAGCCAGCGTGACCTTCACCGTCGGCGACAAGGCCACCTACGGCACTGACGGCGCCTCCAAGGCCGGTCAGTTCGTATGGTCAACCGTCACCATCGACACCGATGGCCCTGTCAGCGGCTTCACCGAGACTCCTACCCCCGACGACCCCGTCGACAACACCTACACCATCTCGGCCGACGCGCTCTTTGGCAATCCTGCAGCAAATGCTGAGTTCAAGACCTACACCAACAATTGCGTCTACAACGGCGGCTTCGCTTTCACTGCCCTCAAGAACGAAGGCACCACAGAGCCCACCTACAACAAGAACTTCAAGGAAGTGCGCACCTACGCCAAGAACACCCTGCTGATTCAGGCCAACGGCGCCAACATCACCAGCATCACCTTCAACATCTCGGCCCAGGGCCTCAAGCGCCAGGCTGAAATCGCCGCTACCCCCGGCGCCATCGCCGAGCAGGGCGTAAACCCGCTCGTATGGAATGGCTCGGCTGCTGCCGTGACTTTCACCGTCGGCGACAAGGCCACCTACGGTACTGACGGCGCTGACAAGGCCGGCCAGTTCGACTGGACTTCCGTCACTATCACCACCGACGGCCCCGTCACCAACTTCACCGACGTGCCTGGCCCGGTTGATCCCGATCCCATCGAGGGCGCCATCTACGGCAAGGTGTCTGTCATGGCTGCCGGCAACTACGCCATGGTGGCCAGTGGCAAGGCTGCCAAGGCCATCGACGAGACCAAGACTTACGGCTACCTCAACGTGCTCACCCCGCAGGTTGACGGCGACAAGGTGACCGTAGAGAAGACCGCAGGCTTTGACTTCGTGGCTGTCGACGGCGGCTACAACATCAAGGACTGCTATGGCCGTTACCTCTATATGACAGGCGACTACAACTCGTTCAACGTTTCGGCCGACGCCGGCACTGACGGCTATCTCTGGACCGTCGAGGTTAACGCCGAGGGCGAGTTCGTCGTAACCAACGTCACCACCAAGAAGACCCTCCAGTATGACGCCACCTATACCAGCTTCGGCGCTTATCCCGACGTGCGCGGCACCTATCCCGTATTCTACAAGTACGAGAAGGACACCGAAGGCGGCGACGTGCCCCCGGTGGAGCAGCGCACCAGCGTCACCTCGCTTTCGCAGCTTGGCAGCCTCAAGAACAAGGAACTCATCACTATGGACGTTGACCTTACCGTCATCTACGCCAACGGTCCGTACGTCTATGTTTACGACGGCGCCGCCTACGGCCTCGTATACAAGAAGGACCTCGGCCTGAGCGCCGCACAGGTGATCGCCAAAGGCTGGAAGGGTGCCATCAGCATTTACAGCAACCTCATCGAAATCGTGCCCGATGACGCCACTCTCGCAGCTGCTGACGGCGGAATGCTCCCCTCGCCCATCGAAATCGACCCCGAGGAGGCTGCCACCAGCCTCGTAGCCGCCAACCAGAACGTTTACGTATACCTCCCCGGCGTGGTCTTTGAGGCCGCAACCCCCGCTGCCGACGCCGCCAAGGACGAGGACGGCAACGACCTGCGCAACTTCACCGGCCTCTTCGGCGAGATGACCGTAAGCTTCTATCAGCGCTTCGGCGTTGAGAGCGTCGCTGCCGGCACC
>CAMWUM010000015.1 GCA_947177435.1 uncultured Muribaculaceae bacterium | reverse complement strand
CTAAGTTGGCGGGGCTGTTCATTTCTTTAAAGGCTCGGGCAATTGTTGAGAAATTGAGATTTTTCCCGCTTTCTATTTTGGAAATTTGCGCTCTTTGCACACCCATTACTTCTCCCAGCTGTTGCTGAGTGAGATTTTTCTCTTTTCGCGCTTGCTTAATAGCCTCACCAATATGGTAGGCGTGGATTTCTGCTGCAACCTCAGCCTCAAAGGTATCCCTTTCAGGTGTACCAACCCTTCCTAAATCCTCATCCAAAACTTCATCAAATGAGTATAATTTCATATTGCCAATTTGTTTCATATCCTTATTTATTTTTTTCTTCGAAATAATTTCGCCTAATCTCCTCAGCTTTTGCAATTTCTTTGATAGGCGTCTTTTGTGTCTTTTTGATTATTCCATGTGTTGCCACTACAAAAGTATCTAAATCCTTATCCCAAAAAGAAAAGAGTCTATAGGCTACGCCTTGGTATAGAGTCCTGAATTCCCATATCTCTGTATTTTCTAATTTCTTAAACAGTTCATTATCCTTAACACCTCCTTGTACTTTTTTAATATTATAAAAGATTTTGTTTCGGACTTGTGGCGATAAGGCCTTGAGGAAGTTCCTTGCTGATTCTAATATATATAACTGAAATAATGGCCTATCCATATCTCATTAAAAAATAAATAACACTGCAAAGATACAAAAAGGGTTCCTAATTTGGAAACATTTTGCAATCATTTGCAGTGTCTAATGCTTAAAGCCTAATATCTAACGCCTAACGGGCGAGGATGAGGGCGGAGACGGGGACGACTATGGCTTTGCCGCCTTTGAAGGTGCCGAGGCCGTCGACGTTGATTTGGCAGTCGTTGGCGATTACGGTCCAGCGGCCGCGGGGCACTTTGACTTCGACAGGCTCGTCGCTGCCGTTGAAGATGAGTTTGATTTCTTTCCACTCGTCGCCATTGGCGTGGTCGATGAGCGAATAGGAGATGACGTTGGGTTGCTTGACGTCATCAAACACGAGGTGCTTTGCCACGTCTTCGGTCGTAGTCATGCGGAAGGCGGGATGCTCGCGGCGCAGGCGGATAAGTTCTTTGTAATATGCGAATTGCTCGGCGTTGTCGTGCTTAAGCGTCCAGTCGATGGCGTTGATTGAGTCGGGGCTCTTGTAGGAATTGTGTACGCCCTTTTTGTCACGGAATACTTCCTCGCCGGCGAACATGAACGGCGTACCCTGCGACGTGAACACGATGGTCTGGGCCAGGCGTGCTGCACGCTGGCGGTCAGCCTCAGTGGCGTCGGGCATCGATTTGGCGAGTTTGTCGGTAAGGGTGAGGTCGTCGTGGCAGGACACGTAATTGATTACCTGCGTGGGCGCTGCGGCGTAAGGCTTGCGCGAATTGTTGCCCTTGGCATAGTCCACCTGCGGGTGGGCAGTGGCCCCGACGATGCCAATTTTAACGGTCTCTTCGTTGCCGGGTTTGCCGGTGGCAAATCCTCGGTCGGCGGCGTTGCTGTAATGGCCCTTTACAGCGTCGCGGATGTCATCACTGAACACGGCCACGCCGGGCATCAGATAGGCGTTGTCTTTCAGAGCGCGCTGCTCGCCGGGCAGCGGCGAATCGCCGGCAGTCCATCCCTCGCCATAAACGAAGATGCTGGGGTTGTACGCTTTAAGGGCAGCGGCCACCTCATTCATAGTCTCGATGTCGTGGATGCCCATGAGGTCAAAGCGGAAGCCGTCAATGTGATATTCTTTGGCCCAGTAGAGCACGGAATTGACGATGTAGTCGCGCATCATCTGGCGCTCGCTAGCCGTCTCGTTGCCGCATCCCGATGCATCGGAGTAAGAGCCATCGGGGCGATGGCGGTAGAAATAGCCGGGAGCGGTAAGCGAGAAGTTGGAGTCGTCGTTGTTGGCCGTGTGATTGTACACTACATCCATCACCACGCCAATACCATTGTCATGCAGCGACTTGACCATCTGCTTCATTTCCCTAACACGGGTAGCGGGGTCTGACGGGTTGGTTGAGTAAGAGCCCTCGGGCACGTTATAGTTCCACGGGTCATAGCCCCAGTTGTACTGGTTAGCGGGCAGGTTGGTCTCGTCTACCGAGTTGTAGTCGTACGACGGCAGGATGTGTACGTGGGTAATGCCGAGCTCCTTGAGATGGTCAATGCCGGTCTTGTCGCCCATCGGCGAATGCGTGCCTTCCTCGGTAAGAGCCAGGAATTTGCCCTTATTTGCGATGCCCGACGTCGGTGAAATTGAGAAGTCACGATGGTGCATCTCGTAAATCACAGCATCAGTGATGCTGCTAATGGCCGGTCCTTTGTCGTCAGCCCAGCCTGCGGGGTCGGTAGCGTCGAAATCGATGATAGCGGCGCGCTTGCCGTTGGCACCGGCTGCCTTGGCCCAGATGCCGGGGGTCTCGTCGAGCCAGCGACCATCATACTGTATCTGGAATGTGTAGAATTTGCCATAAAGCTGCTCAGGCACGGCTGCGCGCCACACGCCCTGCTGGCCTTTGGCCATATCGAGAGTCATGACGGGCTCGCCGTTAAGGCCGGTGTTGTAGATGAGCACGCGCGCGGCCTGAGCCTCGGGGCTCCATAGCGCGAAGGAAGTGCCGGCGGGGCAGACCGTAAGTTCGAGGTCATCACCTTGGTACACGGGGAAATCGGCAAACCGAGCATCATCGGCCTTGGCCTGCGAGCATACGATGGCGGCGAGGGCCACGGCTCCGGCAATATTCTGCATAAATGACATAAAGTTTTTTGGGTGTTAGATTTCGTGATACTTTTTTGTACGGGGCGCATGCGCCCCATGCGGAGAACGAATTTGCTCCCTTCTATATACAACATTAGGGGCCTCGATGAGGCCCCTATATATATACAGTTTACTTGCGTTTGTTCTTTTTGTCTTTATTCTTGTTCTTATCCTTATTCTTGTCTTTGTTCTTATCCTTGGCTTGACCTTTGTCGTGGCCCTGGCCTACGCGTGCTCCAACCTTCTGGCCGTGGCCAGGCATAGCGGGCACCATCTGGCCGGGTTCGGGAAGAGGCATATTGACAAGGTTCTCAAGGAAGGTTACGTACTGCTCGGGGGTGAGCACCTCCTTAACGGCGGCTACGTACTCGCGGCTGGGACGCATGCTCCTGGCCATTCCTGCTCCGGGGCGTTGTCCGCGATCCTGGCGCATGGCTTGATGGTGACGGCCATGGCGGTTACCAGTAGCACACTTAGCGGTGTCGCAAGCCACGCCTTCAGCCTTCTGGCACTGGCCGGCTACGCACTTGTCCTTGGCGCACTGGGCAGCGCTTTGATCTTTGTCGCGGACCTGCTTGCAGCAGGATGCTGACTGCATGGGACCGTTGGGCAAGTAGAGTGCGTTGATCGAATCAATCTTTGCCTGCTGGTCGAGTTCAAGGAGGACGCCCTCAAAGGCGAAGTCGGTGAACTTTTGGGGCTTGTAAGATTTGTCAGGCATCTGTGCGGAGGCAATCATGCCGAAGGTGCCGAATAGCGCTACAGCTATAGCGATGATTTTCTTTTTCATAATTCTTTGTTTTTAATTAAATCCTTTCTGTTTTAAAATTAAACTCTTTACGTCTATTAAGACGAGTAAAATACCAAAAAGTTTAACCATCGACCCTCCATTTTCGTTTCTTTAACATTCTCCCGGCACTATCGCCTCCACGTCATTACATAGGCGCAATTAGCGGGGAGCACCATATTAGGATTATCTGTTACAAATTGGCCCTCAATACCTTGCGAACGCAACGTGGCGTCGAAATGCTGCATGGCAATACCCATATCGATGGGTTTAAATCCGGAGTAGTCTTTGCATGAGGCATAGAAGTGAAACTCCCCACCCCGACGCACCACCCGCCATGGCTGGCTGTTTGTTGCCGACGGCGCCAGGCGCACCATCTCCAGCGCCTCACGCCACTCGCCTGCGGCCTCCTCGGTGAGAGGAGTCAAGAAGTCACCATCGAAGAAGAGGTCACTCCAAGGCTTGCGGCTATCCGAGCCGGCCATCTTGCGCGTAATTTTCTCAATCATGCTCCGTCCCTCGGCCGGATAGCCAATAGGACTTACTATCGGCAGCAGCCAGCCGTCGGGCTGGTTCATAGCCCGACGGAAATCGCCACGGCTAAAAGTGCCGCCAAGCCATACGGTGCCGAGACCGAGCGATGTGGCATAGAGCACCAAATCCTCAAAGGCATAGCCCAATCCTTCCAACGCATGCTCACCCGGGGCCACAGACGCTCCGAGAAAAGTAGACGCGCCTTTTATCACACCGTAAGTGCCCAACTTGACGGGCTCACCTCCGATATTTTTTTGCAAGATGCCGACAACAACCTGCGCGCCAAACGGATTGGAGAGCCCTGCCGCATAGTCCTTAATCTTAATAAGATCCTCCTCCGACAGAGGCTTGTTCTGATATGTGCGCACGCTGTGGCGCCTTTTGATGGCATCGACCACCGAATATTTCGCTTGTTTCATTTCCTTATATTATTATAGTATATATGACGCACCACACAATAAAAAGTTTAAACTTCGCAAACCTTTTTGGACCCAGCCGTGTTATATTTGCAAACACTTAATAATTCTCACTTCTTAATCTCTACAGTTATGAAAAAAGCACTTTACATCGCACTCGCCGCAGCAGGCGGCCTGGCAATCGGCGCAGCAGCTGGTATGCTCTTCGCACCCGAAAAAGGTTCTGACACCCGCAAGAACGTAGCACGCTTCATCAAGAAGAACTGCCCGTTCGTCAAGAGCGAGAAACAGGCCGAAATGTTGGCTGAGGAACTCGCTGCAGAACTGCAGGCCTAATCGCCAACCTCCACTCATGCACACGCACAACAACTATTTAAAAACGCACCGCATTATGAAATATTTGCTTACATTCCTTGCCGGCGGATTGGCCGGTGCCGCAGTAGCCCTGCTCTTCGCCCCGATGAAAGGAGAAGAACTCCGCGTAAAGATCAAAGAAACGCTGCAGAGCCGCGGCCTCTGCTGTGGCAACGAAATGGACCTGCTGGTCGAGAAGATTGCCGCAGAGATAGAAAGTAATCAATGATAAAAATGCGATAAGGTTATGGTTCCCGACAACTCTGTTTCCACTCTTGCCGAAAGTCTCAAGAAGCTTGGCAAGCTATATATGGAGAACGCCCGGTACACGGCGGCCGAAAAGACCACTATTCTGATTTCGGCATCGATGATATTCATGGTTGTTTACCTCTTGGCCATAGTCATCCTCGTTTTCCTGGTGCTCGGCCTGGCCGAAGCCCTCAACGCCGCGCTATCGCCCTATTGGGTATACCTGGCCGTGTCGGGACTATTCACCCTCCTTATCGGACTTTTCTTCGTGCTGCGAGTCAAACTCGTATACAATCCTGTGGCACGCTTCATATCCAAATTATTCATTGAGCCCCCGGCCCGCAAAATTGACTAACTTATGGATCAAACAGCTATCAGTGCCGCCTTGGCCGAAAGAAAATGGAAAGGCTATAACTACGACGAACTCCAGTTCAGGGCTTTAGTGGCCCGCACCAAGCTCGAGCTTGGCAAAGCCGCAGCCGCAGGACAGTACCAACAGATGACAAGCTCTGACAACGCCGGCAGCCAGATGGTGACCCGCGTGGAAGATTACATGCGCTACGCCAGCTACGGTATGAAGGCCTACCAGATAGGCAAGAGAATATGGGATAAATTCAAGTCCCGCACATAATCCCCGAGCGTTTTACTTATCAAAATACAGCCGGCCTTGATTACTCAAGACCGGCCGCTTTTTGTCGTTAATCCAAATTATTTTCGTATATTTGCGGATATAAATTTGGATATTATGCGCGACATCATTTCTTTCCTCAACGACTCTCCTGTCAACTTTCTGGCAGTCAAAACCATAACCGACGAACTCACAGCCGCAGGGTTTACTCGTCTCGACCCCGCCCAGGAGTGGAACCTCGCCCCCGGCGCCAAGCATTATGTCACTAAGAACGACAGCGCTGTATTCGCCTTCATCGTAGGCACCGACCCGCTGGCCGGTTGCAAAATCATATCCGCCCACAGCGACTCGCCCGGATTCCGCATCAAGCCCAACGCCGAGTACGAGCGCGAGGGCTTCCTGCAATTCAACACCGAGGTGTACGGCGGCCCGATTCTCTATACGTGGTTCGACCGTCCTCTCTCCATAGCCGGCCGAGTGGTGCTCCGCAGCGACAATCTCCTCAAGCCATCCGCCAGGCTCGTGCATTTCAAACGCCCGCTGCTCACCATCCCGCATCTCGCCATCCACTTCAATCGCCAGGTCAACGATGGCAACCCAATCTCCAAGCAGCGCGACATGATGCCCGTGGCCGGAATAGTCAACGATCATCTGCATGCCGGTGACTGCCTGATGCGCATGCTCTCCGACGAACTTGGGGTCAGCCGAAACGACATTCTCGACTTCGACCTCAGTCTCTTCGACACCACCCCCGCCTGCCTCCTGGGCATCAACAATGAATTCATATCGTCGGGACGCCTTGACGACCTGAGCATGTGCCACGCTGCTCTCACGGCCCTGCTCGCCAGCAAGGAGGATAGCAAGATGACTCGCGTTATGGCAATCTTCGACAACGAGGAGACTGGCAGCGGCACCAAGCAGGGCGCCTGCTCGCCCATCCTGGCCGACCTGCTGCTGCGCATCAACATTGCTCAAGGAGGCGACATGGTGACTTACCTGCGCTCCATCGAGAACTCGTTTATGGTGTCGGCTGACAATGGCCACGGCGTACATCCCAATTACGTATCAAAGCAAGACCCGACCAACCATCCGCGCCTGGGCTCAGGTCCGGTAATCAAGGTCAATGCCAATTGCAAATACATGACCGACGCCGACTCGGCTGCCGTGTTCCGCACCATCTGCGAGCAGGCCGGCGTGCCTTGCCAGTACTTTGTCAACAACAGCGACGTGGCCGGCGGCAGCACCCTCGGCAATCTGCTGACGAGCCAGATACCCCTGCGCGGCGTCGATATGGGCGAGGCCATCTGGGCCATGCACTCGGTGCGCGAAACTGCATCGGCCATCGATCACGACTATACCATCCGCGCCTTCACCCATTTCTTCAATCTCTGACCTATATGCTTCCCGCAGGATTTCTCGCCGAGATAAGCCGCCACGCCGAGCTGGCCCCGTTAGCTCAGTCGCTGCTCGAGCCGCCGGCCGTGTCGGTGCGCGTCAATCCCGCCAAGGGACAAACGGCTCGTGGCGAGCAAGTGCCATGGTGCGCCGATGGCTGCTACCTCGACGAGCGGCCGCGCTTCACGTTTGACCCTGCCATGCATCAGGGCCTTTACTACGTGCAGGACGCCTCGTCGATGGCCATCGCCGCCGTCGTTCGCGAACTGGCCGATGGCCGACCCCAGCGCTACCTCGACGCCTGCGCCGCCCCAGGCGGCAAGACCACGGCAGCCATTTCGGCATTGCCCGAGGGGTCGTTTGTCTTGGCCAATGAGTACGACTTTCGCCGCGCCGAAATTTTGGCTGAGAACGTGGCCAAGTGGGGCAGTCCCGACTGTGCCGTATCGCGTGGCGACACTCGCCGTCTGGCCAAACTCAAAGGGATGTTTGACATCGTGGCCGTCGATGCTCCATGCAGCGGCGAGGGCATGATGCGCAAGGATCCGCAGGCCGTCGAGCAATGGTCGCCCGCGCTCGTCAGCCAATGCGCCGCCACCCAGCGTGAAATCCTCGCAAATGTCTGGCAGGCACTACGCCCGGGCGGCTACTTGATATACAGCACCTGCACATTTAATCTCCAGGAAAACGAAGAAAACCTCGCGTGGCTCGTCGACGAGTTCGATGCCGAACCCGTCACAGTCAATGCACTCGAGCCATATGCCGAGATATGCCACGGCATCGGCACCACCCTACCCTGCTATCGCTTCCTGCCCGGACGCGTTCGCGGTGAGGGGCTCTTCCTTGCCGTGGTCAGAAAGCTCCAAAACGTAGGGCTGCGCCACAGCGCAGCCTCCACCAAAGCCAAGCCAGTCCAGCCGCGCCCCGAGGCCAAGTGGCTGCAAGACAGCGACTGGCGCCTCAGCCCAAAAGGGGATGACCTGTATGCCGTAAGGGAATGCCACGCTCCGATCCTGGCCGAGATGGAAAAAGCGCTCGACCTCATCTCTCCCGGCCTGCGCGTAGCCACCATTAAGGGTCGTGACGCCATACCATCGCAGGAACTCGCCCTGTCTACGGCCCTCGCTCCCGACGCCTTCCCCCGCTGTGAGGTCGACCGCTCCACAGCCATCGCATACCTCCAGCGCCAAGCCATCACAATCGACGCCCCCAAAGGCTACGTCCTCCTCACCCACGGCGGCCACCCCCTCGGCTTCGTCAAAAACCTCGGCTCCCGCGCCAACAACCTCTACCCCAAGCCCTGGCGCATCCTCTCCCAAGAAAATACGCGTGGAATAGACGTTTTTAGCATTTCTTAAGGGGGCGGATAGGGAAATTGTGAGTAATTTTGCGAATAATTAGATTCATAGCGCTTATGAACAAATACAGCCTCGTTTCAATAGCAGACCTCAATAAGGACGAACTGCTCGCTCTGCTCGAGCGCGCCCGTTATTTTGAGGAGCACCCCAACCAAAAAATCCTCGACGGCAAGGTGGTGGCAACGCTCTTTTTCGAGCCCTCGACTCGCACTCGCCTCAGCTTCGAAACCGCGGTCAACCGCTTGGGTGGCAGAGTCATCGGATTTTACGACGCTTCGACCACGAGTTCGTCTAAGGGCGAAACGCTCCACGACACCATCAAGATGGTGTCTAACTACGTCGACCTCATCGTGATGCGCCACTACCTCGAGGGCGCCGCCCGCTGGGCATCGGAGGTGACTGACATACCGGTGGTAAACGCCGGCGACGGAGCCAACCAGCACCCCTCACAGACCATGCTCGACCTCTACTCGATCTACAAGACGCAAGGGCGCCTCAACGACCTTACCATCACGATGGTTGGCGACCTCAAGTACGGCCGCACTGTGCACTCGCTGCTGATGGCGATGAGCTATTTCAATCCGACATTCAACTTCGTGGCCTGCAAGGAACTGCAGATGCCCGAGGAGTACCTGAAATTCTGCGACGAGCACGGCATCAAGTACACCATCACCACTGACTTCTCGCCCGAGATCATCAACGCCTCCGACATCATCTATATGACCCGCGTGCAGCGCGAGCGCTTCACCGACATTATGGAATACGAGCGCGTCAAGAACCTCTACACGCTGCGCAATGACATGCTCGCCAACTCACGCGACAACCTTCGCATCCTGCATCCCCTGCCCCGCGTCAACGAGATCGCATACGACGTCGACGACAACCCCAAGGCGTACTATTTCGACCAGGCGCGCAACGGCCTCTACGCCCGCCAAGCTATCATCTGCCGCGCTCTGGGCATCGACCCCCTGAATAACAAACCCTCTAATGCTCAATGATATGACTGGCAAGAAGGAATTGGCCGTAGCCGCCCTGCGCAACGGCACCGTCATCGACCACATACCATCGTCGGCCCTGTTCAAGGCCGTGCGCATCCTCGGCATCGAAAACCTCGACACCAGCGTCACCATCGGCTACAACCTCGAGAGCGGCAAACTCGGCCGCAAAGGCATCATCAAGGTGGCCGACGTTGAGTTTGACGAGGCTACGCTCAACCGCATCGCGCTGATCGCCCCCACAGCCGTGGTCAACATCATCCGCGACTTCAACGTGGTGGAGAAGCGCCAGGTGGCCCTGCCCGACACCATCGTCGGCATCGTCAAGTGCGCCAACCCCAAATGCATAACCAACAACGAGCCGATGCTCACCCGCTTCGTCGTCGTAGGCCACGACCCCGTGGCCATACGCTGCCATTACTGCAACCACACCGTAGCAGGCAAGGACGCCGAAGTATTATGAAGGTAAGCTGGAAGCCGGGCAATATGGTCTACCCCCTGCCCGCTGCCTTGGTGAGTTGCGGCGGTCCCGACGACCGCAACCTCATCACGGTGGCCTGGACGGGCACCATCTGCACCAATCCGCCGATGCTCTACATCTCGGTGCGCCCCGAGCGGCACAGCTACGAGATAATCCGCCACCAGATGGAGTTCACCCTCTGCCTCACCACTGAGGAGATGGCCCGCGCCGTCGACTGGTGCGGCGTGCGTTCGGGCAGCGAGTACGACAAGTGGGCCGAGAGCGGCCTCACACCCGTGCCCGGCCAGAAAGTGAGCTGCTGCATGGTGGAGGAGTCGCCGGTCTGTATCGAGTGCGCCGTCAAGGAGATAATGCGCCTGGGCAGCCACGACATGTTCATCGCCGACGTGCTCAACGTCATCGCCGACGACCGCTGGATTGACCCCGAGACAGGCCGCTTCGACCTCGCAGCCTCCGGCCTGATGGCCTATGCCCACGGCGGCTACTACGCCCTGGGCGAGAAGATTGGCAAGTTCGGCTTCTCTGTCGAAAAGAAATAAAATTGACATATTGACAAATTGACAAATTGACAAATTCTTTATATGGAAAGAGACAAAGCAATCTTTGACATCATCGAGCGTGAGCACCAGCGCCAGAAGAAAGGCATCGAACTCATCGCCTCTGAAAATTTCGTCAGCGACCAGGTGATGCAAGCCATGGGCTCATGCCTCACCAACAAGTATGCCGAGGGCTACCCCGGCCACCGCTACTACGGCGGCTGCGAGGTGGTGGATGAGGGCGAACAGCTCGCCATCGACCGCATCTGCAAGCTCTTCGGCGCCGAGTACGCCAACGTGCAGCCCCACTCGGGCGCCCAGGCCAACATGGCCGTGTTCATGTGCGCCCTCAAGCCCGGCGACAAGTTCCTCGGCCTCAACCTCTCGCACGGCGGCCACCTCTCGCACGGCAGCCCCGTCAACTTCTCCGGCCTGATGTTCAACGCCCTGGAGTACAACGTCGACGCCGAGACCGGCCTCGTTGACTACGATCAGATGGAGGAAGTGGCCCTGCGCGAGCGTCCCAAGCTCATCATAGGCGGCGCCAGCGCTTACAGCCGCGAATGGGACTACGCACGCATGCGCAAAATCGCCGACGAAATCGGTGCCCTCTTCATGGTCGACATGGCCCATCCCGCCGGCCTCATCGCCGCCGGACTGCTCGACAACCCCCTGAAATACGCCCATATAGTCACCTCCACCACCCACAAGACCCTCCGCGGCCCGCGCGGCGGCATCATCCTCATGGGCAAGGACTTTGAGAACCCCTGGGGCAAGACCAATCCCAAGGGCCAGGTGCGCATGATGTCGCAGCTGCTTGACTCCGCCGTGTTCCCCGGCGTGCAGGGCGGTCCGCTCGAGCACGTGATTGCCGCCAAGGCCGTAGCCTTCGGAGAGGCACTCCAGCCCTCGTGGCGCGAGTATGCCGAGCAGGTCAAGAAGAATGCCGCTGCCATGGCCACCGCGCTGATGGACAAGGGCTACAAGGTGATCTCCAACGGCACCGACAACCACTGCATCCTCGTCGACCTCCGTACCAAGTTCCCCGACCTTACGGGCAAGGTGGCCGAAAAAGCCCTCGTGCAGGCCGACATCACCGCCAACAAGAACATGGTGCCCTTCGACAGCCGCAGCCCCTTCCAGACCTCCGGCATCCGCCTCGGCACCCCCGCCATCACCACCCGCGGCGCCAAAGAGCCCCTGATGGGCGAAATCGTCGAGATGATTGACACCGTCCTGAGCGCCCCGACCGACGAATCCAAAATCGCCGCCGTCCGCTCCAAAGTCAACGCCACGATGCAAGACTACCCCATGTTCGCCTACTAACCCCTACAAAATACCTCATCCGCAGCCTTTGGCCTCCCGCCAAAGGCTGTTATTTATATCCTAAGAGACAAACATTTGCCCCACCCGGCGCGTTTAAATATAAAAATACTATTGTTTATGAAGAGCATGTTTGAAATATTGACGGAGTTGCCGCTGTTCAGGGGGGTGACGCACGAGCGCATTGCCGCCACTGTGGGCATGGCCAAGTTCCATTTCCTGAAGTACGCTCCGGGGGAAACTATCGTGGAGGCTGGTGAGGCTTGCACGCATATCAAATTTGTCATCGACGGTGAGATACGCATATCAATCAGCGGCGCGGGCGGACGGTTCAAGATAATGCAGACGCTGGCCGCACCTGACGTGATTTCGCCCGACTACCTGTTTGGGCCGTCCACCATATACCCAGGCACCATAACTGCCGTGGGCGAAACGAGCATCGTGCAGATTACCAAGAGCGACTACATGAAGATTCTCGCGTCGGACAACATATATATGTTCAACTTCCTCAACTACTTGTCGATGAACGCGCAAAAGAGCGTCGAAGGCATCCTCTCGATTCTCGACGGCAACATCCCCGAGCGCCTGGCTATGTGGATCAGCTGCATGACGCAGCCCACTGCCAAGGACATCGCCATCATCTGCCGCCAGCGCGACCTTTACGCCATGCTCGGCGTGCAGCGCAGCAGCTACATGGCCGCAATCGACGACATGGTGCAGGCCGGGCTGATAAAATACGAACCCGGACGCATCGACGTAATCGACCGACGCGCTATGCTTGAGCAGTTACGCCCGTAAAAAAATTATCGGGTAAGCGACTCAACCACGCAGAGCGCCAGCGACTCGTCAAACCCCGCCTCGGGCTGCTGGGCCTCTTCGTTGACAGAGAGCATGTCTATTGAGCGGATGATGGTGTAGAGCACGGCACGCACCCGCTCGGTCTTGTGAGGGTCAAACTGGCCGCGAACCACGCCCTCGTCAAGAATGCGGTTGAGCATTTGCTCCTCTTTTTCGCTGGCCATGCGGCGTATCTTGCGGCTGCGACCGAAGTCGACGCGGAGCCTCGACAGCAGGGTGCGGTGGGGCGAGGTGGTGTTCATGCCCGGTTCGAGACGCGTGAGCACAAACTGGTGTAGCTTGTCGGCCGGCGAGGCCTCAGAATCTACAATCGACTTGAGTTCGCGCACCAGGCGGTCGCTCTCGCGCTCAATCACAGCGTCGTAGATGTCGAGCTTGCTCTTGAAATAGGTGTAAATTGTTCGCCGTCCGCGGTCAGAGGCAATGGCGATGTCGGCCATGGTGGTGTTCTCCACGCCCTTCTGCATGAACACTGACAATGCCACGTCAAGTAACTTTTCTCTGGTGCGTACAGCCATTTTTACGTTAGATGTTGAAATTTCTCGGCAAAGTTACGGAAAAAAAGTAAATATTCCGTAATTTTGCATAATCTTTTTTATTAGACAGATATGTTGCAATTCATAGCCCAGCCTTACGACAAATACTCAATCCCCGAGCAGGCTCAGATGGCCATTGAAGCCGGATGCCAGTGGGTGCGACTGAGAGTCAACGATATGCCCGACCACGAGCTGCGCGAACTCGCCACCGAACTCGTACCCCTCTGCAAGGAGGCAGCCATCATCCTCACTATCGAGGACCGACTGGAAATGGCCAAGGAGCTCGGCATCCACGGCGTGCACCTGCGCCACTCTTCGGTCACGCCCGCCCAGGCGCGCGAGATGCTTGGCCCCGAGGCCATCGTCGGCGTGCAGGTGACCGACACCGCACAGGCCGAAGCCCTGCGCGGCCTCGACATCGACTATGCCGCATTTCCGCCCGAGGCTTCCCTCGAGGCCATTACGCTCTGCGCATCGAGGCTTCAGGCCATAGGCATGGCCATGCCGCTCGTGGCCGAGGGCGACTTCGGCCCCATCGCCGCCCGCCATGCCATCGACATGGGCGCCAGCGGAGTGGCCGTAGGCAAAAGCATACTCGAGGCCGACGACCCAGTAGCCGCCGCCTCAGCCATAATCAACAGCCTGACAGCCGCATGACAATCCTCAACTCTACATTTGTGCTTGACCCGGCCATCAGCGCCGAGGCGCTGGAGTGGATTCGCACTTACTTCCGGCACAGCGGCGCCAAGTCGCCCATGCTGGCCCGTGTACTGGCACAGGATCAGCCCGATTGCGAGACATACGCCCTGCACCTCGACTTCCCCGGCGCTGCCGAGGCCGAAGCCTGGCGTGACGGCCACGGCGCGGCCCTGCTCCGCTCAATGGGTCGCAAATGGGGCGAGCGTGCCCTGTGTTTCCAAACAATGCTCGAAGTGATCGAATGATGGACCGCAAGTGGGATAAGGTAATCATTGGCATCGACCCGGGCACCAACGTCATGGGCTACGGCCTCATTGGCGTCAGAGGCAAGCAGCCGTCGATGATAGCCATGGGCGTAATCCGGCTGAGCAAGTTCGAAAGCCACTACCTGCGCCTGGCACGCATCTACGAGCGCGTGCTCGGACTGGTCGAGGAGTTCCTGCCCGACGAAATGGCTATCGAAGCCCCCTTCTTCGGCAAGAACGTGCAGTCGATGCTCAAACTCGGCCGCGCGCAAGGCGTGGCCATGGCCGCCGCACTGAGCCGGCAAGTGCCCATCACCGAATACGAGCCCCGCAAAATCAAGATGGCCATTACCGGCAACGGCGCCGCATCGAAGGAGCAGGTGCGCGAGATGCTCCGCCGCATGCTCAGCATCCCTACCGAAGACCTCATCCCCGAGCTCGACTCCACCGACGCCCTGGCCGCCGCCCTCTGCCACTTCTACGAGTCGCAGCGCCCAGCCGTCGCCAAATCCACCTCTTGGAAAGACTTCATCGCTCGCCATCCTGACAAACTTGTGTAATTATGGGAGAGAACTTCAACACATACATCACCGGCATCGCCCCTGATTTTTGGAAAGACTTGATCATCCGGGAGGGCGAACTGCGCCACTACGACCGCGGCGAGGAGTTTGCCTCAATCGGGCATCCGGCGCCATACTTGGGCTATGTCAAGTCGGGCACGCTTAAGTACGCGGTGTGGGCCTCCGACGGCACCGAGCGCGTAATCGGACTCGAGTTCGCTGGCGAATTTGTGGCCGACTTCCCTTTTTCGCTTTACGGCGAAAAGTCAAGAGTATCGATTGTGGCCGTGTCTGAGTGCGAAATCTACTGCCTGCCCGTTGACCGTGCCAAACAGATGCTGGACTCCGACCCGATGGCCAAAGACATAGTGGCCCGCTCCACTCAGGCCATATTCTCCACCGTCTACGATCGCTACGTCGCCCTCTACACCCTCACCCCCCAGGAGCGCTACGCCGACATCGTCAGCCGCCACCCCGACCTTTTCACCCTCTTCCCCCTC
>CAMWUM010000014.1 GCA_947177435.1 uncultured Muribaculaceae bacterium | reverse complement strand
TTTTAGTAAATGAGAACACTTTAGAGACATAGATGTGATCATATTCTGTTATATCAGCATCGCCTGATTCAATAAGAGAGAAATCTATATTGTTATCAAAGAAAAATCCTGCAAGTTTAAGCAATGCGAGGTTAGGATGGCGAGTTCCGCCATCTAATAGATCTGCATCAACTAAACCAATTTTCATTAAGTACCTTTGGCCTATGCCATTTTACATTCATCGACCCCCTGATGAATATTATAGATACAAAAAAGCGCAGGATCCGTACTTGTTACTCGTCCTGTCACTTCAAGGCATCTGGCATAGCCGTCACATCGTAGAACGAGTAACGCAGAGCCTACGCCGTATGATATATGATACACCAAAGGGAACATGCCGAAAAGGCACAGTCCTCCCAAGGGTATAGTAATCATACCCGAGACATCTACCGTTACTTCATTCTTGACGATGCTTTTGAAACTGCCAGATTTCTGAAGCGACCAAGAATCAAGCGCAAGTAAACGCTTTGAAATATGTCTCAAACCCACCCAACCGACGAATATATCGCCATCGGCGTAGATTTGCAGTGCAAAATTACAAAAAAATATTGAAGTGGACAAGGCTATATGCTTAGAAACATATAATGTAGAGTCAACAAGCAAGTGCAAAGTTAGTGAATATTCTTGAAGAACACGTTTTTTGGAGAATCGAAGTTCAGTTTTTCTCTTGGCCTACTGTTGATTTTCCTTTGGATGGCATCCATTTCCGCTTGTTCTACATGGTGGAAGTCGGTGCCTTTCGGGAAATATTGGCGGAAAAGCTTGTTTGCATTCTCCACCGCTCCCTTTTGTCCTGGGCAATAGGGAGCGGCGCAATAGACGGTGGCCCCGATTTTCTTGGCAAGCCATGCGTGCTCCCTGAACTCGAACCCGTTGTCGGTGGTGATTGTCAGTACATGGTCTTTCTTTTGGCTCTAATTCGCATTTGCACAGGTAGTAAGTCCTTAGAGCAAAGAATAATTTAGGGACATTGGAATATAGTTTATAGGAAATCTTGAATTGGTATCCATCATCTCCATCACCAAGATTTTTCACTGTGCACTTCTATTGATTGAACTATTACAATTTTTATGTCCATATGTGTATAGCAATATTGAAGTCGATTGCCTAAGACATTATCTTTTAGTTAATCGGTCTTCGCTGTATTAATTATTATTAAAGAATTAAAATTCGATTCATTCATTTAGTGTTCAAGGCGATTTATTTTGGCTGAAATGGGGTGTTGGTGCGGGGGTGGTTGACACCGCGTTGACACGGACTGAAATTAAAAATTGCAAGTAACTGAATTTCAATTACTTGCAATTTTTAGGGGTGCCCAGAACAGGACTCGAACCTGCACGCCTCGCAGCACTCGCACCTGAAACGAGCGCGTCTACCATTCCGCCACCTGGGCATCGTTTCTGTTTGATGGTGCAAAGGTAGATATTTTTTTTGAATTGACAAAGTTTTTGGGGATGTTTTTTATGTTTGATGTGATTTTTTTTATTTGGGGTGGGCAACAATCTTTCTGTCGGGGGCGTTATATGATAAACAATCTTATTTATTATGAAGGTACTGTTGATTAATGGCAGCCCTAACGCTGAGGGCAACACTCACCTGGCGCTGAGCGAGGTGGCTAAGGCTTTGCAAGCCGATGGCATTGATACTGAAATCGTGTGGATAGGCAAGAAGCCTGTCCCGGGTTGCATTGCTTGCAACCGCTGTCAGGAGACGGGAGTGTGCGTGTTCAATTCGGGCATTTACACTGAAATCATGGAGAAACTTCCCGATGCCGACGGCATAGTGGTGGGATCGCCGACGTATTATGCCGGTCCGACCGGTTCGCTGTGCGCGCTTCTTGACCGTGTGTTCTATTCGCTAGGCCGCTATCTGCAATACAAGCCTGCGGCTGCGGTGGGCGTTTGCCGCCGTGGAGGATCGGTCAGCACCGTCGAGCGTCTTAATAAATACTTTGAGATGACAAATATGCCGATGCCCAGTTCGCAGTACTGGAATAACATCTATGGGCTTATGCCGGGCGACGTGGCCCGCGATGATGAGGGCATGCAGACTATGCGCACTCTCGGCCACAATTTGGCGCGACTGCTCAAGGCTCTGGAAAATGTGCCACGCCCAGAGGCCGAGGAGCATGCATGGACTCATTTCGTACGATAATAAACAACAACCGAGGGCGCCAGTAGTGGCGCCCTCGTTGTATGGTGTGGGTGCAAGCCCCCATGTGAAGAACGAATTTTGGGATTACATCAAGTCTTCGCGTTGGGTGATTTCGGCGTCGGTCATTGTGTAGCCGCCAAGCGAACCTTCCTTAGCTTGTATGCAAATGTAGGTCATGGGCTCGGTCGAGGTGCACTTGATGTTGCGGTCGCAGTTAGTGGCGACTTTCACCACTGAGCCTTCGGCCACGTCAAATACTTGGTTGTCGACCTGAAACTTGCCTGCGCCGGACAGGATAATGTAGTTCTCCTCGTTATCCTTGTGGGAGTGGAAGAAGGGGACGGCCGCGCCGGTGGGCAGTGTGCCGAATGAGATTTCGCAGGAGGTGGCGCCGGTGGCGTCTTTTACGAACTGCTTGCCTTCAAAGCCGTGCAGCGCTCCGACAGAGGCGTGGGCGAATTTTTCGCCTTTGTTCAAAACTTTTACGTCGCTCATAGTTTGATTATTATGGAATTGTTAGTAACTTTGCATTGGAAAGTAAGTATGGTTTTGATATGGCAAAGTTAAGGCTTATTTTCCAAATATACAAGAAGTTACCAAAAGGCAAGGCACTTACCCGCAAGTAATCATTATTGAAAATGAAAGCATTAGAGTTGCATGAAAATTTGAAAAAATATACCCGCACGGGTGAATGTCCCATCCGCAATGTAATATCCCGCTTTTCTGGCAAATGGCAGATGCTCGTACTGTGCGTTCTATCAGAGAATGAGGCTACGCGCTTCAGCGCTATTGGCAAGGCTATTCCTGACATATCTCCTAAGGTGCTGGCGGATACACTAAAAGGACTTGAACGCGACCACCTCGTGGCGCGGCACAGTTATCCTGAAATACCCCCGCGTGTGGAGTATTCGCTTACCGACCTTGGCAAGAGCCTCATGCCGGTGATAGGCGGACTGGTCGCCTGGTCAATTGATAATTATGAGAAGCTAACCCGGCAGGATTAAAACGTGAGTTGGCGGAAAAATTCGTCGCGGAGGTGGGGATTGGTGGCGAATAGGCCGGTGTATTCAACGGTGGTGGTGGATGAGTCTTGCTTTTCGACGCCGCGCATCTTCATGCACAGGTGCTGGGCGGTGCAGCTGACGATTACGCCGTCGCTGTCAAGGGCGCTTTGCACGGCTTCGGCCACTTGGGCAGTGAGGCGTTCCTGCACTTGCAGGCGGCGTGCGAAGATGTCGACAATGCGCGCGAGTTTGCTAAGGCCCACCATCTGGCCCTTGGGGAGATAGCCCACTGAGATTTTGCCGAAGAAGGGGAGGATGTGGTGCTCGCACATCGAGTAAAACTCGATATCTTTGACAATCACCATCTTCGATCCAGCATATTCGAAGATGGCCTGCCGCATGGTGGCCATGGGGTCCATCTCATAGCCCGAGGTAATATGGCACAGGGCCTTGGCACTGCGCATAGGGGTTTTGAGCAGGCCTTCGCGGTCGGGGTTCTCGCCGAGCAGTTTGATGATTTCCTTGATGTGGGAGGCTATGAGGGCAGTCTTTTCTTGCTGGTCCATGTCAGTGGGTGGTGTTGAGTTTGCAGCGCATTATGCGCATGTCGCGGGCTTGGGCGGGCAGGAGCCGCTTGATGCGGTGCATCGCCTCGTCGGCGGCGGAATAAGAGCGGAAGTCGCCAACGTAGACTCTCCACCATGGCGAATCGAATACGACGTGCACCCTTACGCCCGGCATCGAGCTCACGGACTCGGCCACGGTGCTGCGTATGCGCTCGGCGGTGGCTTTGGATGTGCGCACGTTGTTGTCAGAGTAGATCTGCAGGCGGTAGCCCATGTTGCGCGATGAGCGCGTATCGACTGACGAATGCGCGGTGACGGCGTCGAGCTCCTGAGGCTGCACGATGAAGACCGGGCCGTTGGCGGCGTTGATGGTCTCCACGATATTGTCGTGCTCAGCGATCGAGTCGGGAGCCTGGGCTGAAGCCCAGCGCAGCCCGAGACAGGCGATGGCTAAAGTCAGAATGGCGATTCGCTTCATAATGGCTGGTATAAACCTGCGGCAGACGGCAGGGCGCCTGCCGCAGGTGATAAGTCGTATTTCGCTTGTTTAGAAAGCCTTGACGATGCCCATGAAGTCGGCTGCCTTGAGCGAGGCACCGCCGATGAGGCCGCCGTCAACGTCGGGCTTGGCAAAGAGCTCGGCTGCGTTGCTGGGCTTGCAGCTGCCGCCGTAGAGGATAGAGGTGTTGTCGGCCACTTCCTTGCCGTACTTGTCGGCGATAGTCTTGCGGATGTGGGCGTGCATATCCTCAGCCTGGTCGGCGGTAGCGGTCTTGCCGGTGCCGATGGCCCAGACGGGCTCGTAAGCGAGGATGATCTTGCCGAAGTCCTCGGCCGAGCGGTTGAAGAGGCCGTCTTCTATCTGCTTCTTAACTACTTCGTTGTATGAGCCGTTCTCGCGCTCCTCAAGCACCTCGCCGATGCAGAAGATGGGGGTGAGGCCGTTTTCGAGGGCCAGGGCCACCTTCTCGCGGAGGGTTTCGGAGGTCTCGCCGTAGTACTGGCGACGCTCGCTGTGGCCGAGGATGACGTACTTGGCACCGGTGGATGCAACCATAGCGGCCGACACCTCGCCGGTGTAGGCACCGCTCTTGTGGTCGGCGCAGTTCTCAGCGCCGAGGCCGAGGACGGCCTGGTCGATGGCGCCGCATACGGGCACCAGGTGGGTGAAGGGCACGCAGATTACGACATCGCAGTTGGCCTTGAAGCCAGCAAGGCAATCGCTAACCTCCTTGGCGAGAGCAACGCCCTCGGGCACGGTGGTGTTCATTTTCCAGTTGCCGGCTACGATATTCTTTCTCATTTTCTTTAAGCTTTAAATGGTTTGAATGCGCAAATTTACGAAATAAATTTGAGATAATTCAACTTTCGCATGCGAAAGTTGAAGTTTAATCCTCCTCGTCGTCGATGTCGTCGAAATCGAAATCCCAACCGTCGCCAAACGACTCGGAGGTGAACTTTTCGAGGTCGCGGCCCTCGCGCTTGGTGGGGCGGCCGAGGCCCTTGCGGCGGTCGACGAATCCGGAGATGCGCACCACGTCGAGCAGGTCGTACTGCGACTGCGGCGTGAGGTTTTCCATATACTCGGGCACAAGCTTTGCTCCGAGGCGGTTCTCGCTCAGGGCGAGCACCTTGAACGTGTAAGTCACCGGAGGCTTGCGTACGTTGACGATGTCGCCTGGCTTGACAGTGCGGCTTGGCTTGGTG
Organism: uncultured Muribaculaceae bacterium; assembly: GCA_947177435.1. GTDB lineage: Bacteria > Bacteroidota > Bacteroidia > Bacteroidales > Muribaculaceae > CAG-873. The sequence continues at coordinate 9,743 of CAMWUM010000014.1, read as the reverse complement.
GGCGACTGGCTGCCCTCTCCGACAGAGACGCGTCCTTTCTTGCAGGCCTCGGTGGCCACAGTGCGGGTCTTGAATATGCGCATGGCCCACAGCCATTTGTCTACTCTTTCTTCGCTTGCCATAGTGGGGCTATTTGTTGTTGTATTTGCACATGGCGTCCTGCAGGCCTGCGAGCACGGCATCCTTGACAGCGTCAACGGCTACGTCGATGCGCGCCGGCAGTTCGATGCGTTGCTCGGGGGTGAACTGGCCGAGCACGTAGTCGATCTGGCAGCCGCGCGGGAAGTCGTTGCCCACGCCAAACCGCAGGCGGGGATAGGCCTGCGTGCCGAGCATCTGGGCAATGTTCTTGAGTCCGTTGTGTCCGGCGTCGCTGCCCGAGGGCTTGATGCGGATGGCTCCGAACGGCAGCGCGATGTCGTCGACCAGCACCAGTATGTCGTTGACCTCCACGCCTTCGCGCTCCTTCCAGTACCGCACGGCGTTGCCGCTGAGGTTCATGTAGGTCGAAGGCTTGAGGAGGGTGACCTGCTGGTTCTTGATGCGTCCGCGGCCGATGTCGCCGTATCTCTCGGTGGTAAAAGAGATATTGGATGCCTTGGCTAAGGCATCCAATATCATAAAACCTATGTTATGCCTCGTATCGCGATATTCGTCGCCGATGTTGCCGAGGCCAACAATCAAATGCTTCATCCTTTCGGGTCAGGATATTACTGTGCGTTGGCAGCAGCACCGCGAGCAGCGCGGGTGAGCTGTACGGCGCAAACGACAGCGTTCTTGGCGTTGACGAGTTCGAAGTCGTCGTAGTGGAGGTCGCCCACCTGCATGGCCTTGCCGAGGCCGAGGCTGTCGACGTTGATGACAACGCGCTCGGGGATCTGGGTGTAGATGGCCTTGACCTTGAGCTTCTTCATCGAGAGGGTGAGCTTACCGCCGGCCTTGACGCCCTCGGCGTGGCCTTCGATCTTGACGGGGATTTCGATAACGACGGGCTTGGTGTCGCTTACCTCGAGCAGGTCGATGTGGAGCAGGGTGTCCTTGACGGGCTGGAACTGGAGGTCCTTGATGACAGCCATGCGCTTAACGCCGTCGAACTCGAGCTCGATTGCGAACACGTCGGGAGTATAGATGAGCTTGCGTACAGCCTCGTTGCTGACAGCGAGGTCGGTGGTGATGATACCCTTGCCGTCTTCGATGGGCACGACCTTCTGGCCCTCGAGGAGCTTGCCGTTGTAGGGAAGAGTTACGACTTCGCCGCCGTTGAGGACTACGGGCACCATGCCCGATGCGCGGAGGGCCTTGGTGGCCTTCTTGCCGAGAGCCGTGCGAGGCTCAGCATGCAGTTGGAATGTTTTCATTTCGTTGAAAATAAATGTGTTACTAAAAATTAAGAATGCTTCTTAATTTCCCATCACACGGGGAATTGCTAAAAAGCACCGCAAAGTTAGCGATTTTTCCCGAAACCACCAACTTTCCGGCGCTCTTTTTCAGTAATTAAAGCCTAATCGCGCCTGTCAGCGGACAAAGACCTTGGCGGAAGCGCTGGGCGTTGCTATCATGTAGAGGCCAGGATGGGGGAGGGTAAGCGCGGTGCGGCCGTCTGACGCGGCTGTTGCACTTGCGGCCAGCGAACCGTCGGCGGCATAGGCGCGCACTTCGCAGCCGGGCTCAGCGCCCGTAACGTTGGCGGAGAGCCCGTCGACGCTGACTGACAGCGCCGTAGCCGCAACCTCATTGCCGAGCGATGCCGTAACGTGCTGGCAGATGACTTCGCCATCTTTCTTGACAGAAAGTAGAGATCCGTTCCATTCTGAATATTCGTCTGACCACCAGTTTCTTTCTAAGCCGTAGATACTGCCCAGGCCCGCAAGCCAATAGGTGGAGCCGCATTTATCGGTTTCCCTACGTCCAAGGGATGTGTACATGTCGAAAGTCATCAACGGCCATCCTCCGTATTCCTCGCTCGACGAGATGCTTGTGCATACGAAATAACGCATCTCCGGGAGCTCGCCTTCCGTTAAGAAGGCATCAAAACTGTAAATGTCGTATGATTCACCCTCCTTTAAGGAGAAATTGTATGCCGGCAGCCATCTATTGTATTTACCCGTATTTAGCGTGTAGACTATGTCTCCGATTGGCCATATGATTGCCACAAGGCTTTCATTGCCAGTATAGTCGTCTAATTGGTAGGCTTTCAAAGCGCGGGTGCCATCAACGATGGTGTCGCCGTCAATCTTCACGTGCATCAGAGTACCTGCTGAAGTAGATGCGGTGTTAATATAATCCTTAACCATAGACGTCCACTCAGTGCCCTGGGTGAAATATTGTGTGGCCAGACCGGGTGCGGCCTCGCTGTGCTGGCATAACATCTGGCCGTTATGCTCGACGCATAGGATCTGGGTCGTACAACCATCATATTCGTCTGTGATAAAGTTATCTAATGGGTCGACAATATTGCCAATGCCGACAAGCCACTGGCCTGCCCCCATGTACTCGGCCTCACTGCATTCAGGATCGTCAAACATTTCGAAATAAATAGTAGGCCATCCACAATACTGTGGGTTGGGCTCAACGCTTGTGCACTTCACGTAGTATTTCTGACCTGGTGAGTTGGGCTGGCAATATGCATTACACCATCCGATTTCGCACACGTCGCCCGCTTTGAGTGAGAAATCGTAGGCGAGGTGCCACGTGTTTCCAGTGCCTTTGTAGGACAGGGCGTAGACCTTGTCGCCATCTGTGCGGATGATAGCAGCCAGCGTCCGGCCTGAGTACGCCTTCAAGGCCTTGACGCCGTCGATAATTGTGTCGCCGTCTATGTGAGTCCGTGAAAGAGAGTGATTCGGTTTTATATTAGGGTCATAACTGTGGACTTTCATAGTCCAACTTGTACCATCAACAAAGTAGTTGTCGGCAGCGGCGAGCATCGGCAACAGCGTTGCCAAAATGAGTAAAAGTTTCTTCATATAGCCATTATTATAGGATTAGTATTCTCGTTTGACTGGTCTGTAACGATAGGGCTTGAAATTATAGAGTGAGGTTGTTGAAAGTGGAATAGATATGAATCGATTGTTTATGTCGGCAAATATACTATTATTTTTACATATTTCAACGCTTTTGTGATAAATTTTTATGAATTTTGCAAATTTTAGTATTTGGATGCGTGGATTTGGATATGACGGAGGATTTTTGTAATTTTGCGGTGCAGAAAATGATTTGTTATGGATAATAAGTGGCTGCCGACTACGGCTAAGGAAATGCAGGCGCTGTGCTGGGATCAGGCCGACGTCATACTCTTTTCGGGCGACGCTTACGTCGACCATCCGTCGTTTGCGGCTGCTGCCATAGGGCGCACATTGCAGGCCCAGGGCTACCGCGTGGCTATCGTGCCTCAGCCCAACTGGCGCGACGATTTGCGCGATTTCAAGAAGCTTGGCCGTCCGCGGCTTTTCTTCGGCGTGTCGGCCGGAGCGATGGACTCGATGGTAAACCATTATACGGCCAATCGACGTCGGCGCAGCGACGACGCATACACCCCCGACGGACGCGCAGGCATGCGCCCTGATTATCCTACAATCGTATATACCAAGATTTTGCGCGACCTTTACCCCGATGTGCCCATCGTGGCTGGCGGCATCGAGGCCTCGCTGCGCAGGTTCTCGCATTACGACTATTGGCAAGACCGACTGCGACCGTCGATTATCGTCGACGTTTCGGCGGATATGGTGCTTTACGGCATGGGCGAGCGGTCGATTGTGGAATTGGCACGCCGGCTCGATAGTGGCGAAAAGATACAGGAAATCACCGACTTGCCGCAGTCGGTAATCCTGACTGACGCATCACCGGCAGATGGCGACATCGTGCTGAGCAGTTGGGAGGATTGCCGCGCGGACAAGCGTAAGCAATCGGCCAATTTCAAGCATATCGAGCAGCAGAGCAACCGCATGGACGGCGGCTCGGCCATCTGGCAGCGCCACGGCAAACTGTGGGTTAAGGCCAATCCGATGTATCCGGCCATGAAACCGGGAGAAATCGACGCTGCTTTTGACCTGCCGTACACCCGCCTGCCGCACCCCCGCTACAAAGACAAGCGCATCCCCGCCTACGAGATGATACGTCACTCCATCAACCTGCATCGCGGTTGCTTCGGTGGGTGCGCATTCTGTACCATTTCGGCCCACCAAGGCAAGTTCATTGCCTCACGCTCAAAAGAGTCAATCATGCGCGAGGCACGCCAGGTGACACAGATGCCCGACTTCAAAGGATACATCAGCGATTTGGGCGGCCCCTCGGCCAATATGTACGCCATGGGTGGTAAGGATAAGTCGATATGCGCCAAGTGCATGCGGCCGTCGTGCCTGCATCCGTCGCCGTGCAAGAATCTCGACACCAACCACCGCGCCCTGCTCGACATCTACCACGCTGTGGACGCCCTGCCGGAGGTGAAGAAGTCATTTGTTGGCAGCGGCGTGCGCTATGATCTGGCGATGGCGCCGACCGGTGACGCTAAGACAGACAAGACTAATAGCCAATATTGCGAAGAACTGATAGCCAACCACGTGAGCGGGCGCCTGAAAGTGGCTCCAGAGCACACGAGCGACGCCGTGCTCGCAGTGATGCGCAAGCCGTCGTTTGAGCTTTTCCGCAAATTCAAAGGCATATTCGACAAGGCCAACGCCAAGCACGGTCTGCGCCAGCAGCTGATACCGTATTTCATATCGAGCCATCCCGGATGCCGCGAAGTGGACATGGCCGAACTCGCCGCCGAGACCAAGGCTCTTGACTTCCGCCTGGAGCAGGTGCAGGACTTCACGCCGACGCCGATGACCGTGGCCACCGAGATATATTACAGCGGTTACCATCCCTACACTGGCGAGAAGATATTTACGGCGACCACTCCAGAGGAGAAACTGGCCCAGCGGAAGTACTTCTTCTGGTACGACAAGACTTACCGCCTTGATATTGTCAACTCGCTGCGCCGCCTGCACCGGCCCGACCTAATCCGCCGCTTATTCCCGGGCTCAGCCAACAACGCCTATGATAGAAAAAATCGAAATAAATAGACTGCTGCCCTTGGTGTTCAAGGGGATGGAAGACACAGAGCGAATACGCGCCTCCCAGATATGGGAGCAGCCCTCGTTCGTTTTCGAAAAGGGCTGCAAGATTTGCATTCAGGCCGAGTCGGGGTGGGGCAAGTCATCGCTGCTGAGTTTCATTTACGGCAACAGGGGCGACTACTCCGGTTCAATAGCGTTTGACAGCGTGGATATTCGCGCCCTCGGAGTGAAGCGGTGGTGCGAAATCCGCACATCTTCTATCGCGCTTTTGCCCCAGGAGATGAGGCTGTTTCCCGAACTGACCGTGATCCAGAACATAAGCGTCAAAAACGACCTGACGGGGCACAAGACCCCCGCGGAAATCGACGACCTGCTGCATCGCCTGGGCATCGCCGACAAGAAGGAGGCGATGGCTCGCAACCTCAGCATCGGCCAGCAGCAGAGGGTGGCGATAGTCAGGGCTGTGTGCCAGCCGTTTGACTTCATCTTCCTTGATGAGCCCGTCAGCCACCTCGACGAGGCCAATAACCGCATTGTGGCGCAAATAGTCGAGGAGGAGGCCGAGCGCCAATCGGCGGGCATCGTATCAACGTCAGTAGGCAACCACCTGCTGCTCAGCAATCCTAAATTCGTATCGCTGTGAAATCTAACCGCAACATATGGTCGCTGCTCAAGCGCAACATATCCAAGGGCCAGTTGGCCGGCTACATCCTTTCCAACATCGTAGGCCTTACGGTGGTGCTCGCCGGCATTATGTTCTACGTCGACAGCAATAGCGGCGGAGAGGACGACGACCAATTCTTTTCCCGTGACTACATCGTGCTCTCAAAAAAGGTGGAAGGCCTGGGATTCAAGCCGGCCGTTTTCAGCCAAGCTGATATCGCCAAGCTGGAGCGCCAGCCGTGGGCTAAGAGGGTGGGAGAGTTCACATCCTCGCAATTCGCCGTCAAAGGTTCGCTGAGCATGGGCGGACGAGAAATGTCGTCGTATATGTTTTTTGAGTCCGTGCCCGATGATTTCTTTGACGTCAAGCCGCAGGAGTGGGCGTTCGATCCCGAGGATGGGTTTGTGCCAATCATAGTCAGCAAAGACTATCTGGCGCTTTACAATTTCGGATTTGCCATGCCGCAAGGGCTGCCGCAGGTGAGTGAGGAGTTAGTGGGCATGGTGCCCATCAAGTTGCAGCTGGCCGGTGCGGCGCATTGCCCTGAGACGTTCAATGCCGCCATTGTCGGCTTTTCGTCACGTCTCAACACGATTGCCGTGCCGCAAGAGTTTATGGACTGGGCCAATGCCCGATATGCCGGCGCTGGCGACAACCCCGACCCCTCGCGTCTGATAGTGCAGGTCGACCGCTTGGCGGGAGCAGATATCGACGCTTACCTCCAGGCCGAAGGCATAGAGGCCGCCGGTGATCAATCCAGCCAAGGTAACATATCGAAATTCCTCAGCACGGCCTCAGTGGTCGTCACCACCAATGGCTTGCTTATAAGCGTGCTGGCGGTATTTATCTTGATTCTCAGCATCTTCCTGCTGCTCCAGAAGAGCAAGGGGAAGATACGCTCGCTCATGCTGTTGGGCTATTCGCCCAGGGAGATAAGTTCATATTATGAGCGGATAGTGATTTCGGTTAACCTCATCGTTACGATAGTCGCGGTCGCGGCAGCGGTTATTTTCCGCCGAGTGTGGGCCGAGCCCCTGTCAGAGATTGGGTTGGGCGGCGCATCGGCTTTGCCAATCGCCATCTCGGCACTGGCATACCTGCTGATTGTCACGGCCATAAATATAGTCGTGATACGTCGTTATGTGATGAAGATTTGGAACAACGGCTAATCTCAGCCTGCTGCTTTCGTATCCTTTTTCTTTTGCAGGTAGGAGCCGAACCAGAGGCCGAAGAGGACGATGACGAGGCCGATGACGCCAAGGATGGTGATTTTCTCGCCGATGAGGATGGCTGCGCCGATGAGGGTGATGACTGGCTGCAGGTACATGTAGTTGTTGGCCTTAACGGCGCCGATGGTGTCAACCGTGCGCGTCCAGAGATAGAAGCTGAGGATTGACGAGCAGAGCACCAGGAAGAGCATATTGCCAAGTACCACAGGCTGGGTGAAAATGACCACAGGGCTGGTGAAACTATCCTGCATGAACAGGAACGGCAGTGCGGTGACGATGCCGTAGAAGAATGTCTTGCGGGTAATGAACATGGCATCGTACACGGGATTGATGCGGCGCAGCAGCAGCGAATAGATGGCCCAACTGAACGCTGTGGAGAAGGCCACGAGGTCGCCGAGTGGACTGAAGTGAAACTCCTCGCCACTGGAAATGAAACTATTGCATATAACGCAGCAGACGCCCACGAAGGCTATCAGCGAGCCGATGATGATGCCAGAGCCAGGGCGTTCGCTCTTGTATATCAGGCCTACGATGAGGATTGTCACCAGAGGCGACGTGGCCGACAAGAGCGAGACGTTGGCCGAGGCCGTCATGGTCAGGGCCGTATTCTCGGCGATGAAATAGATCGAACCAGAACTCATGCCGCACAGCACGAGCAGCAACTCGTCGCGCCAGCTTGAGCAGAACAGGCGCTTATGCGACAAGAAGATGAGGATGAGCACGTAAGCAAACGCAAATCGGTAGATATATGCCTCGGTGGGAGTGAGTCCGCCTTTGTCCATCAGGATGCTGGTGGACACGAACGAGAGACCCCAAAACAGCACGGCGATGAAGCCCGACAGGTACTGGGCTATGGCGCTGAACACGCTTTTGTTTGGCGACGGGCTGTTGGTCTTCATGGCGATTGCGTTTTGGTTGGAGGGAGGAGAGGGTGGGGAGGATTAGAATAAGTATGCCACGCGCACGGTCCACTGGCGGGTGCGGGCGCTGTAATTAGTGAGCAGCTTGGTTTTAAGCGCGTAGGTCATGCCCCAATTGTATGAGGCTGACACTTGCCAATGGCGCATAAGCTCCACGCCTGCGCCTGCGGTGAGGCTGAGATCGCCGCCTGACCACTCCATGGCTTCGCAGTGGCTGTGGCCGAGCAGGATGTTGAAGTCGGGACCGCCGTAAACGAACGGCGCGAAATATTCCTCCAAGCCTCCGAGGCGGGTGTATTTAAAGCGGAGGTGGAAGGGAATGTTGAGCTGGTGGAGCATAATGCGCTCCTTTCCGAAGCCCTGTGAGGACCATATCAGCTTGTCACCGAGGTTGACGTTGGCGCCGGCCATATTGTATATCAGTCCGAAGTCGATGCCGAAGCCGATGCCCGGAAACATAAGTTCTGTCTGCAAGCCGGCCTGGAATCCCGGAGTCTGGCTAACGGAGGCGAGTTCTTGCTTGAATGTAAGATTGGTGGCGGTGGCTCCGAGCACGGGGCCGTACCTGAACTGTGCGCTGGCGGGCAGAGATGCGGCCAAAGCCACTACCATGGCCACAAGTATTTTGGCGATTGTCTTTTTCATGCTTGAGTGGGTGTCGAGTATGTGGAAACGATGTCGGCTACGGTGGCAAGGCGCTGCTGGCCCGTGGCCATGTCTTTGAATGTGAATTTGCCGGCGGCGAGCTCGTCGGCACCGATTATGGCCACGGCAGGCACGCGCATGTCATTGGCGTACTGCATCTGTTTTTTCATCTTGGCTGCGTCGGGGTAAAGCATGCAGGGGATACCGGCCTGCCGGAGTTCCTTGACGCAGCGCATCGAGGCGGCTGCCTCTTCAGTGCCGAGGTTTAGGAACATAATGGCTGGGCCCGAAGTGACGTCGGCAGGGTAGAGGTCGAGGGCGTTGAGCACGTCGTAGATGCGGTCGGCACCGAAGGAAATGCCTACGCCCGATACGCCCTGCAGTCCGAACACGCCGGTGAGGTTGTCGTAGCGACCGCCGCCGGTGATGCTGCCAATTTCCACGTCGAGAGCCTTGACCTCGATGATGGTGCCAGTATAATAATTAAGACCGCGCGCGAGGGATACGTCGAGGTCAAGTTCGGCACGTAATCCCAAGGCAACAGTGGCGTCGGTCACTTGGCGCAGTTCCTCCACGCCGAGCGCGCCTATTTCAGAGCCCTTAAGCAGCGATTGCAGGGCGTCGAGACGCTCCGACAGGCTGCCGCTGATCTGCAGGATGGGGCTTAGGGCGGTAATGGCTTCGGGAGATAGACCGCGTTCGGCAAGTTCCTCGTTGACTTTTTCAAGGCCAATCTTGTCTATTTTGTCGATGGCGACAGTGATGTCGATGAGTTTGTCGGGGGCTCCGATGAGTTCGGCTATGCCTGCCAGCACCTTGCGGTTGTTGAGTTTGATGGCGATGCGTATGCCCAGGGTGGCAAACACCTCGTCGATGAGTTGGAGCAGGTCAACCTCGTTGAGCAGCGAGTCGCTGCCGATGATGTCGGCGTCGCACTGGTAGAACTCGCGGTAGCGGCCTTTCTGTGGACGGTCGGCCCTCCATACGGGCTGCATCTGGTACCGGCGGAACGGGAATTGCAGTTCGGCGCGGTGCTGCACCACGAATCGTGCGAAAGGTACGGTCAAGTCGTAACGCAGGCCCTTTTCGCACAGCTGTGCGGCAAGGCGTCCGAGACTTTCCTCGCCGGCCTGGTTGAGATCGATGCCGCGCAGGAAGTCGCCCGAATTGAGTATTTTGAAGAGCAGCTTGTCGCCCTCCTCGCCGTATTTGCCCATCAGGGTTGATA
>CAMWUM010000013.1 GCA_947177435.1 uncultured Muribaculaceae bacterium | reverse complement strand
CAACAGCGGCAACTTCTCCAAGCCCACCACTGACGCACCCTCGCTGCTGACCATCGACGAGGTTGAGACGATGTTCCACGAGTTTGGCCACGGCCTCCACGGCATGCTCACCCAGGCTCGTTACCGCGGCCAGTCCGGCACCAACGTTGACCGCGACTTCGTAGAGCTTCCCTCGCAGATCACTGAGCACTGGGCATTCGAGCCCGAGCTCCTGGCTGTATACGCCAAGCATTACAAGACCGGAGAGACCATCCCCGCCGACCTCGTAGCCAAGCTTGAGGCTGCCGCCACCCACAACCAGGGCTTCATGACTACCGAACTCGCAGGCGCCGCCCTGCTCGACCTCGAATACGGCAGGCTCAACCCCGAGGGCGACATCGACATCCCTGCCTTCGAGAAGCAAGTGGCCGAGAAGCTCGGCATGCCCGCACAGCTCACCTACCGCTACCGCTCACCCTACTTCAAGCACATCTTCGGCAGCGACGGTTACGCCTCGGGCTATTACACCTACCTCTGGGCCGAAGTGCTTGACACCGACGGATTCGAACTCTTCAAAGAAAAAGGCATCTTCGACCCCGAAACCGCCAAGTCGTTCAAGACCAACATCCTCGAGGCCGGTGCATCAGAAGACCCGATGACCCTCTTCGTCCGCTTCCGCGGACACGAGCCCAGCGTCGACGCCCTGCTCCGCAACCGCGGCCTGGCCGACTAATCCCAACTTACCCCATAAAAAAATCCCGCCGGTGCACTTCACAGCCGGCGGGATTTTTTTTATTTCTGTGCCAGATAGGCGTCGACGGTGGCGTCGATGCCGCGGGCCAGGGGGAACTGGGGGGAGAAGCCAAAGTCGCGGCGGGCGTCGGAGATGTCGCAGGCCCAGTTGCGCTGGCGCATGATCTTGTATTTGTCGCGGTTGAGTGTTGACGGCTTGGCGTGTGCCTTGCCCCACCATTCGCTCACGCATGAGGCCAGGTAGGCAGCCCACAGAGGCAGAACGACGGGGATTACCACCTTCTTGCCCAGGCGTTTGGCTACGATCTGGCGAAACTCCTGCTGGGTGTAGGCGCGGTCCTCGCTGATGATGTATTTCTTGTGGATTACGGCGTCGCCGGCTGCCAGGGCGTCGAACATGGCGGCCACCAGATCGTCGACGTATATGAACGTCAGCATCTGCTTGCGGTAGCCCACGCCGAAGTCGAAGTGGCTGTCGATTGACTTTATCATCATCAGATAATCCTGCTCGTGGGGGCCGTAGACGCCCGTGGGGCGGAAGATTATCCACGGCAGTTCGGACTGGGTGGAGAGGTAGGTCTCGGCCTTTATTTTCGATAGGCCGTAACGCGTGTTGGGGTTGGGGACTGTGGCGCCGCTCAGGGGCGTGTAGCCTTTCTCATCCGCCGGGCCCAGGGCGCTGAGCGAACTCATGAACAGAAATCGCTCGGGCAGCATCGAGGCGGCCTTGAGCTGCTCGACGAATGTGCGCAGGTACTGGTAGTTGACGAGGTTGAACGTCTGATAGTTGACGGCCTTGGTGGCCCCGAGATTCCAGATGATGCAGTCCCACTTGCCGCTCTCGGGCTTGTATTCCTGCAGGGCGCGGCCCACGGCCTGCGGGTCGTCGTAGTCAAAGACGGCGAAATGCAGGCGGTCGTCGTCGAGGTAGCGGCGCGAGGTGCTCTGGCGCACTCCGGCCCACACATCATAGCCGCGCCGGAGGCCCTCTTTGGCTATGAAGCCTCCGATGAATCCTCCGGCGCCTATTACGAGAAGTGTCTTCATGCTGTTAGTCTCTGCGTCCGAAGAAGCGCAGCAGGAAGAGGAAGAGGTTGATGAAATCGAGGTAGAGGTTGAGGGCGCCGAGGGTGGCAAGGCGTCCGTGCTCGCTGGCGGGGATTACCATGGCCAGCTGCTTGATCTTCTGGGTGTCCCATGCGGTGAGGCCTACGAAGACGAGGACGCCTACGATTGAGATAATCCAGTCGAGGGTGCTGCTCTTGGTGAAGATGTTGACAATTGAGGCGATAATTATGCCTATGAGGGCCATCATCAGAATCTTGCCGAACTTGGAGAGGTCTTGCTTGGTGGTGTAGCCGTAGACGCTCATGGCGCCGAACGTGCCGGCGGTGATGAAGAACGTCTTGGCAATCGACGTGTGGGTGTAGACGGCGAATATCGGCGCTACCCACAGGCCCATGATCACTGAGTAGGCGTAGAACAGGATGGTGCCAGCCGTGGTGCTGAGCTTGTTGAGGCCGGCGCCAATGCCGATCACAATGCCGAACTGGGCGATAATCAGCGCCCACATTACCCAGCTGTGGGTGGCGAAGTAGGTGATGTACTCAACGCTGGTGCCGCAGAAGTATGACACTACGCCGGTGACAACCAGCGCGATGGCCATTTTCAGGTACACGAGTTTCATGGCCTTGGCGGCGGTCGAGTCGGCCGACATGGGCATCGTCTGGCCGTAAGCGGCCTGGGGCTGATGGTATGGCGGGGGCGTCTGCGGATAGCCGTAGCCCTGCTGCTGGCGATAGGGATTCTGCGAGGGCCCCTGCTGCTTGTAGGGGTTCTCGTTGGGGTTGCGGTAATTGTAATCTGCCATAGGTTTGATGATGAAAAAAGTTGGGAAATAGTCGGGATTAGTCTCGATTAATCAAGATTGATCCCGATTAATTAATAACAAATACCGCGCCGCAAATCGCCGACGCGGCATTCGTTTTTTTACATTCGTTCGGGCACGGAGATGCCGAGCAGGCCGGTGGCGGTGGCGATCACCGACGCCGTAGCCTGCGACAGGGCCAGGCGCAGGCTGCGCGTGGGCTCGTCGGCCTCGCCGAGTATGGTGTAGTCGTGGTAGAACTGGTTGAAGGTCTTCACCAGGTCGTATGCGTAGTTGGCGATGAGCGACGGTGAGAAGCTGGCGCCAGCCTCCTTTACGGTCGAGGGGAAGTCGGCAAGCTTCTGTATCAGCGCGATTTCCTTTTCGTTGGGCTCAACGTGTGAGTAGTCGCCGATGGACATGCCGGCCTCGGCGGCGCGGCGGAGCACTGAGCGGATGCGGGCGTAGGTGTACTGGATGAAGGGGCCCGTGTTGCCGTTGAAATCAATCGACTCCTTGGGGTTGAACGTCATGTTCTTGCGCGGGTCGACCTTGAGCAGGAAGTATTTGAGCGCGCCCAGGCCCACCATCTCGGTGATGTTGTCGACCTCCTCGGCGCTCAGGCCGTCGAGCTTGCCGAGCTCGGCCGACACCTGGCGTGCGGTGCCCACCATCTCCTCCATCAGGTCGTCGGCGTCGACCACGGTGCCCTCGCGGCTCTTCATCTTGCCCTCGGGGAGCTCGACCATGCCGTAGCTGAAGTGCACCAGGCCCTTGCCCCACTCAAACCCGAGCTTGTCAAGTAGCAGCGACAGCACCTGGAAGTGGTAGTTCTGCTCGTTGCCCACCACGTAGATCATCTTGTCGATGGGGAAGTCGCGGTAGCGGAGCTTGGCCGTGCCGATGTCCTGGGTCATATACACCGACGTTCCGTCGCTGCGCAGCAGCAGCTTGTGGTCGAGGCCGTCGGCGGTGAGGTCGGCCCACACCGAGCCGTCGTCCTTGCGGTACATGATGCCCTTCTCCAGGCCCTCGAGCACCTTTTCCTTGCCCTCGAGGTAGGTCTCCGACTCGTAGTATATCTTGTCGAAGTCTACGCCCAGGCGCTTGTACGTCTCGTCAAATCCTGCGTAGACCCACGAGTTCATCATCTCCCACAGGGCGCGCACCTCGGGGTCCTTGGCCTCCCAGCGGCGCAGCATGTCGCGGGCCTCGAGCATCAGCGGGGCGGCGTTCTTGGCCTCGTCCTCGCTCATGCCCTTATCCATCAGCTGCTTTACTTCCTCCTTGTACTTCTTGTCGAAGAGCACGTAGAAGTCGCCGATCAGGTGGTCGCCCTTCTTGCCGGCCTTTTCGGGGGTTATGCCGTCGCCCCACTTCTGCCATGCGAGCATCGACTTGCAGATGTGGATGCCGCGGTCGTTGACGATGTTGGTTTTCACCACGCGGTTGCCGCAAGCCTCCAGGATGCGGCTGAGCGAGTAGCCCAGCAGGTTGTTGCGCACGTGTCCCAGGTGCAGCGGCTTGTTGGTGTTGGGCGACGAGTACTCGACCATTACCAGCGGGCTGTCGGCAGTCGGGGCGGTGATGCCGTAGTCGGGCGTGGCGGCGATGTGCTTGAGCACGCCGCACCAGAATGACGGTTCGATCACGATGTTCAGGAAGCCCTTGACGGCGTTGGTGCTCTTCACGGACGGTTCGTTGGCCACGAGCCACGCGCCTATCTCGTTGGCCACGGCCTCGGGGGCCTTATGAGCGGCCTTGACCCAGGGGAACACCACGACGGTGAGGTTGCCCTCAAACTCCTTGCGGGTCGACTGGGGCACAATCGACTCCGGGGCGCAGTCCACGCCGTACAGTTCCTTGACGGCGCGGCTCACGGCCAGCGATATAATTGATATCAATTCGTTATTCATAATTCAGTAGATTGGCATTAATCTGCAAAGTTACAAATTTTCCGCGAAATGCACAAATCCAGATTGCTGAACAGGCGGCAAGCTGGGCGTCGCAAGCGGCGCCTGCGGAAGACCAATCCGCTGGGGCTCGCCCCAGCGGAGGCATTGCGTACCAAATTCGTTCCCTGCAACGGGCGCTTGCGCCCGTCTCGCACGTTCCCCTATTCTCCGTGCGTTTTGAGGTATTCGACGAGGGCCTCTTTAGCTGGTATGACGCGAGGCATGCCGTTCTCGTCGGCAAATACCATTTCCTGCCCTAAAGCGGCCTTGCGCCTGAGCAGCCTCTCGTAAGAAATTTCCAGCCCCCGGCAGATTTTCTCCTGCAATTCTATTTCTTCTTGTTCAGACATATCGATTTAATATGATTGAATAATTTTGCATCAACAACCCGTCTTTTATTCGCTACCAGTGTGGTCTTATCTACATTGTCGAAAAACATCCAGCTGTCGACTATTGGCGAGAATATGGTGAAAAAATTCTGCAGGCCAAGCCAATATCGGCGTATGATGGTTTCGGTAGGGATATTATGGCCGCCTTCGCGTACGCGTTTTGCCACACGCTCGATGGCCATCTCAGGCGACGATAGCCAAAAAAACAAAAGCACCACCTGATACCCCGATTGGTGGGCGCGCTCCACGAGCCTGGCGTAGCTGCGTGTGGCCAAGGTTGTCTCGATAGCAAATGTCTTGCATTGTGACAGGAGCATGTCTATGCGGCGTAACATAAGTTTGCCCGCTTCGATGGCCATTGATTCGGGATTGAAAGGTGAGAGGCCTTTGGCTATCTCGTCGGCATTGACAAACTCCCGGCACTGCAATAAGTCAGGGAGCACGGTGTAAGAGGCTGTGGTCTTGCCCGCGCCGTTGCATCCTGAAATTATGTACAGAGTAGGTTTATCCATGGCTTTGCCGCATTAGTCTGTTGGCAAAGTTACAAATTTTCCGCGAAATGCACAATGGCTGGTGTGGAAAAGAGCGGAGAGAAATGGTTTGAGACAGGAGCACAGGAGGAACAGGAGGGCTGGTGGTTTGTGGCAGGAGCACAGGCGTTTGTTGGCGGAGCCGCGGAGCGGCGTGGTTGTCCAGAACCCCAGGCGGAGCGAAGCGGAGCCTGGGGACAGAGTCCCAACCAACCACTGAGTGCCGGAGGCACGATGTCGTGGTAGCCAATAATTTACCACAACATCGTGCCTCCGGCACTCGGACTTGCGGGGATGGCTGGCCCTACACTCGCTCGCTGCGCTCGCTCATGCAGGGTTTCGGACAATCTCGCCGCTCCGCGGCTCAGTCCCCCGCATAAACGCAGGCAGCCGAGGGGAATTCCCTCGGCTGCCGTTAGTCGTTGCTATTTCAGTCAACTTGCACCCACTTTAGCAAAAGGGCGTCGGAGCCACCGTTTCCTAAACCATTTGTATGGTATGTTTCGAAAGCGTAGGTGTAGTAGTTGATGTCGTAAGCGAAGCAATTGTAGTATTTGCCGCCTTCAAAGTGTCCGTTTTGATAACCCTGACGGATCCAGTACATCGCGCCCGGGGTCTGACAGAGGTCGAACACCTGTACGCGTGGCAAGGCGATCGGCTCCTTTACGTCACCGTATCGAAGTACGCCTCTGTTCCCGACTTCCATAATCCACTGTTTGCGGCGCCCGTATCCGGAGGCGGAAATTGGGAAGAAGACCTGCTCGAAACCGCCTTTGCCTGTAGCGGTGTTCCAATTATAACATACCACGCCGCGCATGCCTTGTGTGGAGGTAGCGCTGGTGTTGTTTTCGTCAAGAAGGCGATACGCCGCATCGGTGGTTGTGGCGGTTTCATAAGCGCCGTCAGCATAAACAACGCCGTAAACCTTCTCTGTATGCTCAGCCAGGTACTTGTAGTCTTCGTAAGCGGCCACCCTATATGTATGGCCGTCCACCTTTATGTTGCCGAAGTAGTCTTTGTTTATAGTAGGAGCGCTTTCAGCTTTTATGTCTTTCCAGGCAACTTTAGTGGTGCTTCCTGCGATTTCGAGGGGAGTATCGTTAACATTCACACCGAGGCCGTAGGTCCTATTATTTGACTCTTTAATAGGCTGGTCAAGGTTGCCGTATCGGAAATAAGAACCCGTGCCAATGGGTGATTTCATAAATTCATCTTTCTTGTACAGGTTGTAAGTCACCCATTTGGTGTTGCGCGTATCGCCGGGAATGGTGACCGGGGCATAGCCCTGACGCAGCAAGATGAGGTGGACACATGTAAAGTTGTTGTAGTACACGCGGATGGCGGCATTACGCACGCGGGTAGAGTCAATCGTGCTTGAAGGCTTTACGCGGAATCGTATCGGGGTGCCCGAGCCTCCGTAGATGGTCTTGGTGCCGTTGTTGAGGAGTACCCAGCTGGCGGCGTCGCCCACGATTTCGGCGCGCCATGGGCCGTCGGAGATAATCTCCTGGAATCGGTCGAGGTTCTCAGGGTCGCTGCGCATCAGGTAGACATCAAAAGGCCTATCGTTGTCTGCGGCGCGGTAAATGCCCACAGGATTTTGGATGCGCTCCACCTGTTGTATGGTCACGCGCTTGCTGCGGGTGACGATTTCACCATTGTTCTTTGTGAAAGTGGCCGTAATGCGCACCACAGCCTTGCGCGGGTAGGAGTAAGGATTATTGGCGGTATAGGCCAGCCACTGCGACAGCTGGCGTTCGCGGGTGTAGAATGGCAGATTGAATATGTATGTCGAGTCGCTATGCTCCACGGTGTATTGGTCGCTGTCGTAGGTATAAGTGCCCGCAGAAGTCGGCACAGTATATGAGCGTGAGCCGATTTCGTTGTCTTTCCAGTATTTTTCCAACTGGCCTTGATAATTAGTAGCGTTGACCAAATCGAGGATGGACTGAGTGGTGGGCTTTCTGAGCGAAAGGAATCCGTGCCAGATATCCTTGTTGTAATCAACCGGGTCTACGTCAGGGTTGATGTACTCGTTAGACTCCTGTGGCCAGCTGTCAATGCGCTGGGTGTCGTAATACGTGGTATTCCAGGTAAACTCATAGTCAGTATCAGTGGGATACTGCTTGCGGATAACCTTGTAGGGGTCGTCCGGCGCCCAGTGGTTGCAGATGATTTCAGCCGAGAGGTTTGTGAGCTTATAGTCTTTGCCTTGGTTGACGCGCAGGGGCATCGACATCTCGCGGTTGTAGAGGTACGAGATGTAGTAAAGGTCAGGCGAGAAGATTGAGGGCACATCCTCATCGTATTCAATGTGCCAGTCCACGTCGTTGGCGTTGCCTCGGAAGTGCATTGTCAGCTTGTAGTGGCAGTTGCGGGTTGCGTTGTAGTCAAATTGGGTGTCCTGGCCCAGCATGAAGCGGTACTTGATGGGGCCCTCTGACTGGTTTTCCGATGAGTTGGCCACATAGTAGCCCTCAACCTCGATGTAAGTGCCATATTCGATGAGGTCCTTAAGGTCTTCCTTATCTTTTACCGATGTAGAGACAGACGGATGTTGGCGCTTGTCGTATTTTTCCTTTTGAGGATCGCTGGCGTAGTTGCCCTGGAGGTTTTCGTAGAAATATAAGGCGAAGGCATTCTCATCGTGGCTGGGGAGAGTGGCGCCATCCGCCACACTTGTAATCGTAGGATTATTGCGGGTGAGGCAGGGCCAGTTCTTGTGGTCCTTTTTCGGGTCGTCGCCTAAGCCATACACCAGGCGGTGTACGCTTGAGGTGTACTCCTCCTCTTTCGTCACCGTGCTTTCCTTACCGAGCATGGCTCCCTTAGGAATATGATGGATGGTGGCCTTGTGGATGTAGATGCTTACGTGGTCGCGGAGGTTGGAGGCGTCAAATTCGACGGTAACCTTAGAGGCTACGCGCTTGAGCCACGAGTGGATGGTCACATTTTCGGTGACAATGCGGATCAGGGGCTCGGACTGCATCTTTTCTGACGAGCGAGCGCGCGAAGCGGCTGACTCCGACGTGGCGTTGGGGTCGGTGAAGTACCCGATCATCTCGCGGTTGTTGCGATAGTTAGACCCGTCCCACTCGCACTTGATGCTCTTCAGGCCGTCGCGTGTCTGGATTTGCTTGTACATCTCTTCGCCAGTGAGCACCTGGTAAGTAGTTGTGACGGGATTGTCATTTCCGTCACGCGTGCCGAGGTTGGCAACGGCATAGATGTAGTATTCGCCAAGGGGAATGTCGAACTTGATTGATGCGTGCTTTGTCTGTGATTCGGCGGTGATGCCGTTTTCGGCGTCGGCGTCGGTGCGGTCTTCTTTTGTTACCTTGACGTCTCCAAGAAAATGCTCCTCAGTTTTGTTAGACTCATTCGAGCGTATGTACTTGAGTTTGCCGTCAGTGCTATAGAAAAGGAGGCATACGTCTTTTATCTCGTCCAGGCCTTTGCCCGGAGGCGCCATAGTCGTTTGCGCGCGGCTCTCAGCCTTCTCGCTCAGAGCCTCGGCCATAGGCATGAAATCGACTTCGGCCACGACGGTTGCCGTGCCCTCGGGTATATCCCCGGGAGTGCGGAAGTCGAAGTCGTCCTGGCATGCCGCAAAGATGCAGGCCAGCGCCACAAATGTTATGTATTTTATTATTGACTTCATTGCTGTCTTACGAAGGGATTCGTACTAAGTAAATCCTTATTAGTATTGGGCCAAGTTTGGTTATAGGGCCTATAATTGATAGATGTTGTGGTGCCATCCGATTCGTAGAATGACAATACATAGTATTGCGCATCATTGACTTCCCACTCTATTTTGATATAGTCAGGATAGTGGTTGCCATCAGCCGAACGGACTCCGACGAATTTATTGTTGCCTGTCGCCGTATAGGTTATAAGTGTTTGATTATTCCTTTGAATTGTTTTTGTCGCAGTAAGACTGTTCATATCAGACACAGCAGTGAATGCACTATTCTTTTCATAAACAGCGAGTTTGCCAGTTGAGGTCGCTCCCCATCCGCTTTTAAGTGCGAAAGTAACCGATTTGAGGGTGCCACCAGATTTAGTGGTTACAATACCAGAAGTGGCACTGCTCTGTAAACGGAATTGGTTAGTGCCAAGGTCCCCAGAATCACCAACATAACCAGAAATGCGGAGAGTATAATTTGCGGGCGACAGATCGTTAAAACCTGTGATCGTTTTATATGTAGTCGAATTGGTATTAATGGTTTTTTTGTTAGTGATAATATCTGTGCAGGTGTTTTTTAACTCCACGGCTGTGTTGCCCTTGTAGAACTGGCAGGTCAAGACATCGAAATCATACAGTACTGTGCCATTGTATTTGAACCGTTGCAAAGCATTGGTTTTATTTTCCTTGCGGGGCAGGATGATTTCGCGCATCGAGCCGTCGTACATTACCAGCGAGAGGGGGTCGAGCCAGTAGCTCCAAGTTCCTACCACGCCGCTCGGGCCGCGGTAATGGATGAACTCAACGCGTCCTGTCTTTGTGTCACGCTTGCCGGAGGTGATTCTTATATTACTGCCATTGTAGCTGCGTGTAAGGGCGGGAGATGTCATTTCTGAGCAGTCAGCGTTGTAGAGCTTGAAGGTCAGGAAGTCGACATACCACTTGAAGTTACCGTTATGGTCGCAGACCTTGAACCAGGGCTGGGTGGGGTGCTGCTCGTGGGTGATTTCGCGCATGTAACCGTCGTAGAACTTGTCTTCGAACTGGTTGTAGAAGCAGATGAACACGCCGGCTTCGTTCTTGATGTCGTCATATGGGGTCACCTGGGTCGAGAACGAGTTGGAAACCGGCACCTCGCGCGGGGTGTAGAACTTTGATTCGTCTATGTCGTAATAGCGGAAGAGTTTGCCGTTGTTGTCGGGGATAATTACGCGGCCCTTGTCGTCGCGGTCAAACTGCGCCTGCTCTTTGTGCAGGCGGTCGTAGATTACGTTGTCCCTGTCGACGGTAAAACCGGTCTCGTGAGTGCTTGACGGCTTGCTGCCGTATAGGATGCCGGCGGCGGCGTCGAAGAAATACGTAGCAGTGGTTGTGTTGCCGTTTTCACCCTTGAAGTGGAGCACTTTCAGAGCATTGGTCAGTTCATTGCGGTGCTCGAGACGAACGAGGTTCTGGCCGGAGTCATACACCAGCAGCGACACGGGGTCGACATAGTAGGCAATGTGGCCTTGCGAGCCACGGCGGATGACGTTTCCGGTGGTGCGGTCGCGCTCTACGTTCATGCCCCTGCCCTGCTCGTCGTACATGGCTCCGGTCTGGTAGTCGAGGTACCAGCAGAAATTGTCCTGCGAGTCCACGACCTTGAACCAAGGCTTTGTTTTGAGGATTTCGAAAGTGATTTCATCGAGGTCGACGTCGTAGAACTTGCCAGTCTCCTGGTCGTAATAGCAGATGAGCGAGCCGTTGGTGTACAGATACTGCTGCCAGCTGGGATTGGTAAACGGGTTCTTGATCGGTGCACCGGCGGAGTTATAGAATTTGCCCTCAGTGCGGTCGTAGAGGCAGTACCATTCTCCGGGGTTGATGATTATGCGGTTTTTATCACCATTTTCGTAACTGATAAAAGTGGGTTTTTTTCCGTCGTTGTCCAAAACTTCGCCGGTAAGGGGGTCGAACTTGATGATGATGTTGCCGTCGCCGTCGCGCAGCAGCTTGTAACTGCCGGTGCCCTCGCGGCTCTCGAGCTCAACCTCGGCGAGGTTGCGGTCGTATACCTTGTTGGCCAGCGGAGCCACGTAGTAGTCGACTATGGGTTTTTCATCTTCATCGATTATGATATTTCCTTCGTCATCGGTAAGGTAGCGCACAAGCCATCCGGTGACTTCGTGTCGGTCAAGACCGATCATCTCATTGTCATTATTGTCGTACATGTTGCCGGTCTCGACATCGAAGTACCATTTGAAGTCGCCTTTGGCGTCGATTACCTCGAGCCACGAGGGCTTGTCCTCGCGCGCATTGTAGGTAATGCGCTGGCGGTCAAAGTCGTAGAATACCTTGTTGATTTCGTCGTAGTAGCACATCAGGAAGCCCTGGGGATTGCGGAAGCAAATCCAGCCGTTGATGGGGTCGCGCTCCAGGCCGAAGTCGGGGTCGAGCACGACCGAGCTGTAGGGGATAACGTCGAGAATGGCGGTGACCTCTTCGTGGTTGGGCTTCTTGACATAGAAGTGGTACAGGTAGTTGCGCAGCACGTCGAGGGGGGTGTCTCCCGGGTTGCCATCGGCGTAGCGGCGGAAGTAGAGCTTGCCGGTCATATTGCCGAGGACGGTTTCGTAATTGATGGTGAGCGTGACCTCGTCGTTACCCTCGCCGTTGATGATTTCGGGCAGGTAGAACTCGACGTGGCTCTTATCGTCCATCTTGAAGTTCCTCGCTCCGGTAGGCGTCTGCTCGGGCACGCGGGCTGCGTGGCGGTCGAGCGTATTGGTGTTTTCAATTTCTCTCCAGCCGGCGGGCAGGACGTATCCCTCGCCGTTGGTGGTGGAGATGGTTACGTCGGTGATTTTTGTAATGTAGTTGTCAGTGGCATCGGTGTCAAGGTCAATCACCACCTTGGCCATCGAGCGCAGCAGGGTGACGTCGCCGATGTTGAGGGCGTTGTTGGGCGTAAGATTTGAGAAGTCTACTGTCTTGACGCCCCACATGGGGATGGACTCAAAATCGCTGGCCTGGCCGCTGCGCTTGAATGCAAGCTCGTCTTTAAGGTCGGCGTCTGCGCCGGCGTTGGCGATGATGTGGAATTTGCCGTTGGTGACCTTGCGCATGGCGTCGAGATCCTTCTCCTCGATGCGGCCGACGTATTCGTAGACCAGGAAGAGGGTCTCGTCATACACCTTCTTGCAGTAGAGGTCGGTGATGGCGTACCGCTGGCTGCAGTCGTTGTCAGTGATGATCACCTGCACCTGGCCGTCGAGCAGCGCGGTCTCAAACTCGGTGCCGCCCACCTGCTCGTACTTTTCGCCCCAGGTGGCCCTCGACCCTCGGTTGCTGCCTGCATACTTGGGCGTGACCACGCGGAATGCGACCGTGCCGTCGCCGTCGGCTCCGATGCCCGACGAGGGCTCAAAGTCGCTGCACGACCACAGGGCCGTCGCCATGATGGCAACGACAGCCGCAAGGCTTGTCAGTCGGTGGGTTATATGTCTCAGTAAGGAAAATGTCATTATCAGGGGTTAATGGAGGGTGGATTCGTTGAGGACCACGCGCCAGATGTTGATGTAGATTACAGTTTTGAGCCAGTGGTCTTGCTCGTCGAGGAAGAAGGTCATGGGGTAGTCGTCCTCGCGGTCGAGGTATTCCTGGTCGCTCATGGGGGTGTGGCCGTCGGCGCCGTAGTAGTGGCCCTTGACCATCAGCAGGTACTGGATGAGCGGGAGGGTAACGATGTTGCTGCCGTCGTTGGCGTTGTTGACCACGAGCAGCGCGTCTTTCTTGCGGTCGGCCATCAGGCGGCCCACGGTGAGCTCGGCCACCACGGCGCTGACTGAGGTTTGGGCTCGCGACTGCTCGTCGTCGAGAATAGGCTCGTAGTCTGGGCCGAATGCCGCCTCGCCGCTCTTCACGATCCAGGGGTGGTAGGTGATGTCCTTGTGGGGGAGCAGGCTGTTGTCGTGGGCGTAGAGAGCGTTGTGGTCGGTGATGAAGATGTCGTAGTCGGCCTTGTCCATCGGCTTGCCCGAGAGGTGCTGGAGCACCACGCGGATCACGTTGGTGTCCTTGGTGAGGCTGACGGTGTGCACGTAGGTGCCTTCGTCGGCGGTCATGTCCACGTCATCGAGGCGGCCGTGGAAGAGTCGGCCCACGTCCTTGCGGATGTGGCCGTTGGCGTCGCCCTCGTCGAGGCTGTTGATGCGGCAGGTGTGGTGCTCGTATGCGGGATCGATGACGCCGGCGTGGTTGACCAGGAAGTGCTCGCTGTCCTTGACACCGCACCAGGCCAGCAGGTCGTAGTGGCCGGGGGCCAGGCCTCGGAGCTCGATGCTGAAGTCCTTGGCCTCCTCGCGGCTCACGTGGCGCGAGACGCTGGTGACCAGATGGCCAGCCTTGTCAAAGACGTAGAGGTCTACAGACGGCACTTCGGCCGGGAAGGCGTCGGCGAACTTCATGTTCATATCGTACTCGAAGCGTATGATATGCACGGGGTCGCAGTCTTCGCCCTCGTAGTCGTAGATCAGCGAGTCGCAGGCCGACAGGGCCGCCATTGCGGCCAGCGCCGGGATTATGCGAGCGAGTATGTTAGAAAAGAAGTGCTTCATCAGTCGGTCTGTTATATTTCGTTCCGTTAGTGTCGGAAAAATTGTTTGCGGTTTTGGTGAGAGTCGGCCGAAGGCCGAAGGTTGTTGAGGGTGAGAGGGGTTGTGGGAGGTATGGGAGAGATGGGAATTTTGGGAGGTGTGGGAAAAAAGGGAAACGGGTCGGCCGGCCGTTTAAGGGTCGGCCGACCCGTGTATGAGAGGTTAATCGGTAGAGGATTAGTGGATCGTTGCGCTGTTGGTTACTACGCGCCAGGGGAGGATGTTGATCTTAGCCGTGATGTAGCTGGGCTTCTCTTCCTTGGGACGCTCGGGATCGATGGGTTTGCCCGGATCGATGACGGGAGTGCCGAGGCCGTAGAACGACTCGAGGGTAATGTTGTAGATGTGGTTGCGCACTACGCCATTGAGGTAGTTGTCGTCAGCGCCGGTGAGGCCGATGAAGCCCTGCTGCTTGATGGTGGTGTAGAAGTAGGTCTTGCCTTCAGCCCAATAGATGATGTTTGTTTTCTCGTTGAGATCGTCCAGAGTCGTTTTGATGACTTCGTCGATTACGGACTTAGCCTTACCGAAGGTAGCATCGAGCTGATTCTTATCCTTGATGATAGCCTGCACAGCCTCGTCTTCGTAGTCGTTGAGTACGGTATCTTTCTGGAGTGTGTAGCCATAGTTCTCAGCATCCTTAAAGTTGATTACAGCGGTGTAGACATCGTAATCACTTTTCTTGTTAGCCTTGATTTCGAGCAGCGTTCCGCTGAGACCGGGAACAAATGAGTTGTTAACGTATGTAGAGAGGATGATTTTTTCTGCGGCACTCAAGTTTTCCTTGCTCTCCCAGTCAATGTTGCGCACAGCCACGTTGATGACATTTGCTGCGTGGGCAAGGGCCTGATCTTTAAGCATATATTCACCACCAAACCTTACGAGGTCAAGGATCGTGTCAGTACCAATTTCATTGCCATTCGCATCAACTTCTACGCCTCTCAGCTGGGCGATTACCATCAGCTTGGTGTTGAGCGAGTTGTCCTCATTACCAGGGGTGTAGTCCTGAGTGTTGGGGTTGATGTAGGCGGTGAAGGGCTTGAATTCGCCTTTCTCCATATTTTTGCCCTTGACGTTGTTGAAGCTGCGGTATGTCATTCCGACCAGCACAGGAGTTTCAGCCCAGTAAGAGCGCATGTTGAGGGGATCGTTCCAAAGGAATTTTTCGTAGCTGGGGCGGCCCTCAGGGGCTTTTCCGTACTCATAGCCACTCTCAAAAGGAGAGTAGGTTATGTTTTTGATGAGCGAAGCCTTGTTGGTCAGTACGTTAAGGTCTGCGCCGAGGATTACGGGCTTTACTTTGATGGTTTTGGTCGTAGCATCGGCGCTATTGAAAATAGTGATGGTGCTGCTTCCTTCGCCTTCGGTAGAAACCTTATAGCTGGTGGCCCAATCCTTACCAAGGGTTACGGTAACCTTGGCGGAAATACGCTCTACGTAGACTTCGACGGGCTTTTTACCGTTGTCAAGCTCACTGACCGATTTGTATACATTCTCCTTTTCGCTGATGGGCACGAGGATGTACTTATCGTCTTCAGTGGGAGCGATGCGGCGGTCGCCAGTGGTAAAGAATACGCTGTTCGA
>CAMWUM010000012.1 GCA_947177435.1 uncultured Muribaculaceae bacterium | reverse complement strand
TAACAAAATCAACACCTTGAATTTAGCTAAAATATAGCATATGTTAATTAACTTTAATATAAATATGCATCGAACCACACTCCATGGTGTCGTGAATCAGACATTGAAGTGTAAATACTCACTGAAAAGCGGGCCGAGGCGCTCACTCAAAAATTGGCCACCACGAAGGACTTAACCGTCGGAGATTTTCATATATTTACCGGAAATTAGTCCGATACACTACTGTCCACTAAAAATGGACGGGGTTAAAAATTAAATAAATTCGGTTCACTTGAACCATAGAGAACATTGACATTTTTGAAATTCGATTTGTCGAAGAGGTCTCTCAGATGAGTCTTGTCTGTCAGCGAGATTCCAAGAATCTGAAGTACTTCATAGATGCTTCGCCCCAGTTTCAAATCGTGCTGTACGATTGCCACAATACAATAAGCAATTATGGCACAATAAATTTGGATGCGGACTGCATTTTCTGAAGTTCCCCAGAACTTCTTGATGCGCAGATGCTGTTTGATCCATTTGAAGAACAGTTCCACGCTTCATCTGTTACGGTATAACTCTGCGATTGTCTCTGCATCTGCCGTCAGATTGTTGGTCAGAAATATGTATCTGGTACCGTCTTCGGGATCTATGCAGACCATCTTGCGGAGTTTTTCGGGATAATCCTTCGCGCTTTTATATATAGCGAAGCAACCGACAGCATCTGAGACAACGTTCTCGGGCAGTCTCCGTTTCCATCTCTCAGGCTTGAACCTCACATTGGTTTTCGCCCTGACGACAAAGAACGCACCGATACGGTTGATCGTGTAAAGGTTGCCGAAATCGTTGTATCCCCGATCAAAGATATAATGCACCCCCTCCTCGTACGGAATCTCTGGCATGGCCTTTGAGTCATGAACCTTTGCTTCGGTAATATGCAGGAACTTGAACCTCTACATTGTAAAGCGTGTGCATCTTGACACCGCCCTTATGCTTACGAAACTTTGCCCACTCGAACACCGACAGACAAAGGTCTATGGTCGTGGAGTCAAAGGTGTATGCATAACCGTCAAGTTCAAAGATCTTTTTGATGATTCAAAAACGAAGTGCAAAGCTTTGAAGGAATCTGAAAGTACAAAACAGCTCCTCGTGAGGGGATGCCCGAGCGGCGGGGGCGGCAGAGACCGCCCCCAGGATTCCTGAGGCGCAAAGGCGTGGGCATCAGCCACGAGCGCATCTACCAGGCCATCCGCTCGGATGAGAGCGGGGAATTGCGCGCGCACTGCCGCCACAAGATGAAATACAGGCGCCACAAGGCCTCCAAGAAGAAAGCGGCGGGCAGGAGCCTGATTCCCGACAGGGTGTCGATACACGACCGCCCGAAGGAAGCCGACGGCAAGCGCTTCGGCGACTGGGAGATGGACCTTGTCATTGGCAAGGGGCAGAAAAGCGCCGTGCTGACTCTGGTGGAGAGGTCAACCAACATGTTCTTACAGAAAAAGCTCTCGTCCAAACAGCCCTCCCACGTGGCCAGGGCCGCATGGCTTCTGCTGCTGCCCTACAAGGGCCATGTCCTGACAATCACCACCGACAACGGGCTCGAGTTCAGGGAGCACGCATGGCTTGCCACGAAAGGCACCGACTTCCGCCATGTAGAACAAGCGGAAATGGATGCCATCCAAAGGAAAATCAACAACAGGCCAAGAGAAAAACTGAACTTCGATTCTCCAAAAAACGTGTTCTTCAAGAATATTCACTAACTTTGCACTTGCTTGTTGACTCTACAGTAAAGTATGTACTGTACTTTTATTTGGCATCGTCAGATTTTATTAATATCTTTGCAAAAAATGAGAGAGTAATGCAACAAATGAGAAAAGCAAATAGGGAAAAGAACGAGGATTGGGCTCTTGCCGTATTCGACAAGGCGCCCTATGTCACAGTCAGTATGATCCGGCCAGACGGCACCCCTTACGGATTGCCCTTGTCCTTAGTCCGTGATGGGAACAGGACTTTCTATTTTCATTGCGCAGGCGAGGGAGAAAAGCTTGACTGTCTCAGGCATAGCCCTACGGTTAGCCTTTCGGCGGTTAGCAAGTGTACGCCGATATATGAGGAAGAAAAGAAGAATTTTACCGAGCACTACCATTCAGCGATAGCCATTGGCCGGGCAGAAGAAGTGCGTAACCGCGAGGAAAAAATCAAGGCTCTCAAACTCATCTGCGAGAGATTCCTCCCCAAATTCATGGCCCACTTCAATGACGCCATAGCCCGCAGCCTCGATCGCACAACAATAATAAAGATAGCCCTAACCGAAGCCCCAGTAGGCAAATGCAAAGAATAACAATAAAGCCTGCCTTGTCGTCCAATTTGTTATCACTATCAGCCCAAGTGCCGCAAACACCAGGCCGCTGCGCCATATACCACGGTTCGGAATTGCACAATGATAGATAAGCATGCCGAATTTGCTAACGTCTACTCTTTTGGGGATTAGAGGGTGGCGGGGTAGGTGTCGAAGGCGTAGAGGATGGTGGAGAGGTAGCGCTCGCCGGTGTCGGGGAGGATGGCTACGATGGTTTTGCCGGCGTTGGAGGGGTCTTTGGCCAGATCTAGGGCTGCACTGAATGCTGCGCCGGAGGAGATGCCGCACATTACGCCTTCGGTGGAGGCCAGCAGGCGCGAGGCGGCCACGGCGGATTCGTCAGTGACTGGCATGACGCGGTCGATGGCCTCCGCGTCGTAATTGGCCGGGATGAAGTTGGCACCTATGCCTTGTATCTTGTGCGGGCCCGCGGGCTTGCCTTCGAGCACTGCTGACGATGCGGGCTCCACGGCAATGGCAATTACCGAGGGCTTGCGCTCCTTGAGATAGCGCGCGGTGCCGCTGATGGTGCCTCCGGTGCCCACGCCGGCCACGACGATGTCAACCTGTCCGTCGGTGTCACGCCATATCTCCGGGCCTGTCGTGCGGTAGTGGGCTCGCGGGTTGGCAGGATTATCGAACTGCTGGAGTATTACCGAGCCGGGCGTTGCGTCACGCAGTTCCTCAGCCTTGCGGATGGCGCCGGACATGCCCTCGCTGCCGGGGGTTAGCACAAGTGTGGCGCCAAGCGCTTGCAGCAGAGTGCGGCGTTCAACACTCATAGTGTCAGGCATTGTCAACACGAGTTTGTAACCTCTGACGGAGGCCACCCAAGCCAGGCCCACGCCGGTGTTGCCAGAGGTAGGCTCGATGATGGTGGCGCCGGGTTTGATGGTTCCGCTGGCCTCGGCAGCGTCAATCATTGCCAACGCTATGCGGTCCTTAGCACTTCCGCCGGGATTGAAACTCTCAAGTTTGACCAGCAAGCGGGCAGTCAGACTGTATTTCTTTTCTATGTTAGAAACCTCAAGAAGAGGAGTATTGCCGATGAGTTCGGTAAGGCTTTTTGCAATTTTCATAACGAAGAGTTTTTGAGTATATTAATCGCGGTCACGGGTATTGCCCTGCAGGATTCGCGAATGAGGAGGCACATCATGCGTAACCCAGACGTTGCCGCCGATAACCGAGTCGTGGCCGATGGTGATACGGCCGAGCACCGAGGCGTTGGAATAGATTGTGACATTGTCCTCAATTATCGGGTGGCGGGGCACATTGATGGGGTGGCCCTCATCGTTGAGCGTAAAGTGCTTAGCACCAAGCGTCACGCCCTGATATACAGTGACATGTCGGCCAATAATGCACGTCTCGCCTATCACCACGCCCGTACCGTGGTCAATGCTGAAATACTCGCCTATCTTTGCGCCTGGGTGTATGTCAATGCCCGTTTCAGAGTGGGCAATCTCAGCGATTATGCGCGGCAGCAGAGGCACTTCCAGCCCGTCAAGCAGGTGAGCAAACCGGTAATGCAACATGGCCGTAACCGACGGATAGCAGAATATCACCTCCGCCTCACTGGTGGCAGCCGGGTCGTCGTTGAAAATAGCCTCAACATCGGTGTAAATCACACGCTTGAGCTCGGGCAACTGCTGCACGACCTCGGCCGTCTTTTCGCGCGCCATCTGCTCGATGTCGCACTCCGAGGCGCCAGCCCAGATGGCAAAGTGCAGACTGGCAGCTATCTGCCTATGCAGCAGCGAGAACAGTTTGTCGACGGCCACGCCTATGTGGTGTGGACGCATGGCGCCGCCCGCCCTCAATTCGCAGAAGAAGTCCGGGAACAACGCCTGCCTAAGCGTGAACATTATCTCTTTTACGCAAGCCACAGAGGGCAACCTGTGCCCCTGCGGATTGTAAAGCGGGCGTTCGGCCTCGCTCACCTCCGAGAGCCGCTCCACGGTCCCGGCCAAAACATTTCCTATGTCAGATGAAGCAATCATACTATGATAACGCTTATTTGGGCCTTTTGTTTACTCACTGATGGGGCGCACGGCAAACGCCTCGAGGCGCGGGTCAGAGGGGAGCGTATGGGTGATGGCGCTACCCTGATAGTTGAGGACGAGCGCGCCGGCCTCACGAGCCGTGGCATGTGATGTCCAAAGGGCGGTGAGGCTTCCGCCTGCGGCGTCTGAGATGGTCTCCTTACCGGAGTTGCCCGAGCGGTAGCCCAAGGCCGGGAAGAAGAGCGCGGAGCCGCTGTCGCTTTGGATATTGAAGCCGGCGGGGTCGGCTATGCCGCTGGACTGGGTATAGCTGATGCGACTGCTGGCTATGTCGCGGAATGCCATAAGTTCGTTACCAGGCACCATAAATCCTACGGGGCACGGGTCGTACACGGTCTTTACGCGGCGCGCGGCGGTACCGGCGTTCCAGTTGTTGGTGTACCTGAACGATGGTTCGTTCGACAGAACCCAGAACGCTTGCGGATTCTTGATGCAAAGGGCTTCAAAATCAGCATCAATCTTGCCGCCCGTAACCGGCGGAGTGCGCGTGTCGATATTC
This sequence comes from uncultured Muribaculaceae bacterium, assembly GCA_947177435.1. Classification (GTDB taxonomy): domain Bacteria; phylum Bacteroidota; class Bacteroidia; order Bacteroidales; family Muribaculaceae; genus CAG-873. The sequence continues at coordinate 10,655 of CAMWUM010000012.1, read as the reverse complement.
GTAATCTCGGTGTGGTCAGCATAATACCACTCCTTGATGCCTGAAATCATAGGATCTTTGCGGCCCCACTGGTAGAAGCTGTAGCAGTCAGGCGTGATGATATGCTTTCCGGTCTGCTGCACGGTGACAGTGACGCTGCCGCCCTCCGAGCCGTCCGCGGGCTTCTGCGTGAACCGCACCAGCGCGGTATTAGAGGCAAAGTCCACCTCATCGCCGCCAACGACGTAGCCCATGTTGTAAGGCATGACTTCGAACGCTGAGCCGTTGTAATTCAGCGTGCTCATATTATCACCGGGAACATAGTCGGTAATCCACAATTGCCAACTCCACATGACGTCGCCGGCCGCGTCTGTAACGGCTACTACGGCATTGCCCTGACGGATGTATGCACGCGGAATATTGAACACCAGACTTTTGCCGTCAGCCGAGAGGCGCAGGTCGTGTATCATATTGAGGCGGCCTTCCCACACGAGCTCGGCTCCGGCAGGGTTACAGCCGTCATTGTCGTAGATGTACGGATGCTTGATGCGGTTGCCCAGATGATTGACAAACGGAGCAGACGAGCGTGTGGGCACGTATGCGGCGGTATTGTCAGCGCCGTTCTTGATGGCATTGCCATATACCAACGGTATGCTGTACGTGCCGGGAGCGTTGATTACGTAGCAGTTGGCCGTATTCTCGACAGCAGATGCTCCTGAGGAGTTTGCCAGATTGTAAGGCGAAGCCTCCGATCCGCGCTCGGTCTGCTGGCGCAGCAGGCGGGTAGGCTCGCTCATCTGCACAAACGCGGGCTCAACCATGCTGGTCGATGCCGAATAGTCGCCGCTGCCGTCGCCGGCCATAGACATTTCCGTAATCCACGAGGGAGCGTCAATGACGTTGCCGTTGGCGTCGACAAACTCTGCCACCCAAGGCACCTCGGATGTGGAGACGGAACCACCGTGCGCGAGTTCGTGCTGGCTCTTAACGGCAAACGACCGGATACCTCCGGGGTAGTTGAACGAAATGGGAGAAGCCACATCGATGATGAAGCGGTCCGTGGCGGGATTGGCCGAGAGATGATAGGTGTACGTATTACCGGCCGCCCAGCGCTGACCGCCGAGCGAGGCTGTGTACTCCATCTCCTGCCCGCCGTACTCGATGACCAACGTCATCATGGCACTGTCCGCCAGAGTCTGCGGCACGAGCATGAACGTGTGGTCGGCATCCGTAATTACCGTGCCGGCCTCGGCATATTCCGAACCGGAAGCCGCAGCCAACTCAACGTTGACCTCTGCCGTATAACTCTCTTCACCGCTGAGATCAGACCACACTCCGCTCTCGAGGTCGAGCGTGCCACTGCCTTTAAGACCTGAGATAGTTATGCTCTTGACGGTGCAAGGCACCATCTCGGCACCGGCCACAAAGCGTACCGACGCCAGGGCGTGGTTAAACGTCAGCGGGCAGGGCGACGACGAGCCGTCGACTGGCGTGGCCCACATAAGGTCGGCCTGCTGAGTGACGTCGGACGGAACGGCGTAGGAAAGCACCGGCGCAGCCTTGGCATCGACAGCGTCGATTGCCGTGATGCCACTCTCGGCATCGGGAGCGGCGCAGTAAGGCGAGTAGGCGTTGATGTGTAGCGTACCGGAGCCTGGCCATAGGTACTCCTGGCGCGGAGACCAGGAGTTGGCCTTCGTCACCTGCACATTGTCCATATAAAAATTACCGGAGGCGCCCGTGGAGGCGTACACGCCGAAGTCGCTTATGCTTTCGGTGGTGACGCCCTGCGCGCGCGAACAAGAGGCCGAAACCTCGGGGATGAGATAGAGCCGGCTACCTCCGCAATCGAGCGTAATGGTTGAGAGCGAAACACCGGCCTGCGCCTCGGAGCGGCTCCAAGACTCAGCGGTCGTAACCTCAAAACTTATCTTGCTGCCCGTTGAGGGCGCGTCAAAATCGTCGGCGCAAGAGCCCATGGCGGCAAGGAGCGTCAAGGATGCTATATATGTAACCTGGTGTTTCGACATTGGTGCTTATTTGCTAAACGAGGGCGCGCCGACAATTGACGCACCCTCGCGGTTAGTTAATTTCGTTTACGTGGTGGGCATAGGCAGGGCAGAGGGGGTAGCTACCCAGTCTACGACATCGACGGTGAATTTGATCGGGCCGCCAAGCACGGGAGTGCCAGGTTCAGGATCGTGGGGGTCAACATAGCCTGCGCCGTGGGTAAGGTCAAGGGTATAGATGTACTTCTTGCCGGCTTCCCACTTGGTGTCGATAGGAATAGCAGCCCACTGGCACTGGCCGTCAGACGGGAAGGGGTAAACCTGTACGCCGGTCTCGGCGGTGGCTACGTTAAGCAATACCGACAGGTATGCGCCCTGCTGTGAGTTGGATGCGTCGTTCTGAGGATCCCAAGCGACCAACTGCTGAGGCAGAAGCATAGCGTTGCCGCCGTTGCCCATTACTGATACGGGGTCAGAACTCAGAGTCTTAGCCTGGTCGTAAGTATCGGTATAGATGGCCTTGTCAGTGGCCGGAGTCCATGCCGAGGTGGCGAAGTCATACGATGCCTTGGATACGGGCTCGCCGATGCGTACGCCACTGATGGCAAAGGTATACACGGTATTGTCGCTCTTGGCGCGCACCTCGATCTGCGACAGCTGGTGGTTGAAAGTCAAAGGCACGCCTGATGCCTCGTTGAGGCTCTTCTTGCCGGTGGCATTGGCGGTGATGAAGTCGACCTGGTCGGCCAAATCAGTGGCAGGCGAGAAATCGGTCATCGTCTTTTCGTCAGCGTTGATAGTGACTGTACCGCCGGGATTCGCAGGCGAATATGCGTAGAACGAAAGTTCGGTATCATCACCGGGCCAATAGTATTCGGTGGCCGAAGTGAAGAATCCGTCACTTCCCTTGTCAAAATCCATAACCGGGAAGAAGAGCTGGTCGCCCATGAAGGCGGCTGCCTTTATCGAGGCAAGGTTGGCGTTGTTGGTTTCAGTTGCGCGTGAATCCATAGCCGAGCGGAAATCGATTGCTCTACCCTGGTTTACGCTTACGGGCTCGTCCTGCGAGCAAGACGCCAGGGCCATTGCGGCGATGGCAGCCATCATCAGCGGTGCTTTTGACGTTTTCATGATCTTGTGTGTTTTTTATAGTAAAAATTTTGTAATCTTTATTAATAAAACAAACGACAGTCGATTTTGGCTTTTGCCTACATAGATAAATTTATGTTTATGTCGTTCCACTCGTTGACGTCGGGCCTGAAGCCGCTGCCTCCGGACACGGGCTGGGGCAGGTCGAGGCCTCGCACCACGATGTGCACGTGGCGAGGATCAGGAGCGTTTGTTACCTGGTCGGTCACGTCAAAGGCGTGGTACCATTTCGTGCCGTCGGTGAGTATCACGTATACCGTCAGCAAGTGGCTGCGCTTGGCCGTGTCGCACTCGCCGAATGTGAGGAATTGTCCGCTGAGCGAAGTGTCGCCCTCGCCAGGCTTAAGCGTGAAGGGCATCGTCACCGACACGTCGGTGGAGCGTCGCTTGCCATGCAGATAGCCCTCGGCCATACCCGAGAGGGTGGCGTCGATTTCGGCGCCCCGCAGGTAGTCGCTATGCTTGATGTCAAGTACGTCGACCGTATAGTAGCACACTGCCTCATCGGGGTAGAAAGTGATGGTCTGCACGCCGTTGCCGTCGCTCTCGCCGTCGATGGAGATGCCGTCGCGGCGGCCACTCCACATCATGCCCGGAGTCTTGGCCATTCGCTCGTCCTCGGCGCCTGCGGCACGAGGCACCGCGCGCGATGGCATGCCCATGGCTTGCATGGTTTCAGCATCGCGGGTGTACACCTCAAAATGGTCGGGATCCTCGGTGTGGCGCGTGGCCGCCCAATCGGAAAAATCGCCGTTGATGCCAATGCCGGCATAGCCTCCGTAGGGTATGCCGATGCGTCCGCCGTCGCGTCCGGCGAAGGTGTAGAGGAGAGGCTCACCTCCGTTGACGGGATAGAAGTACGCTATCATCGACGTCGGATTGGCGTCGGGGGCCTTTTGCCAGTCAAACGCCACGTAGATCTCGCAACGGTTGTTGGGCTCCATGTCTATGTCTTTGTGGCGGCACGATGTCAGTGCCAGCCCCGCTACCAATACCGGAAATAGTGTGCGCGTTTTCATTGGTTGCCTCCTTTCTTGCTGGTGCGGTTGTAATTGTCACATCCTATAAGCCATACGAGCGACACCTCAGCCTTGGTGGGGCCGAACCAATTCTGCCGCACTGTCTTTTCCCACACATATCGTTTGCCCTCGGGCCTGTATTCCAGGTATTTGCCACCGAGATAGCCTATGCCGACAGTAAAGTCAATGTTGAGCCTGCGACCTATTGGCAGCGAGTAGCCATACTCAATACCGCCCATGTAGTTGCAGCGATCCCACAGCGTGCGGTGAGGCAGACCGCCCATGTAACCCTTGCCACCGAACTCAAAGTCGTAGGTTACGACTCCGGCATATATGCCCAGGTGGTGGCCGGTCAGGGGCTTGTCCTCAGCCTTGCGGCCAAACCAACGGCGCACGTTGATGTCGCCACCATAGGCACGCCAATAGCGGTGGCTGCTGTTCTTGCTCCACCAACCGTAAGTCCAGTTAATACCGACAGACCAGTTCTTGCCCACGTAAAACTCCGCGCCAACCGATGGCAGCGCCAGAGCATCGTAAAGCATATTGGTTTTAAGCGACATATACAGCGGACTGCACTGCTCGGGGATATCAACTGGCATCTCTTCAATCACGATATGGGGGACGATGGTGTCAAATTCCAAAGTATCGACAAGTTCAATGGGCTCGGGCACTATCCGAATCGGGGCCGTGTACTCGACCAGCAGCGTCGAGGCGCGAAGTGCCGGGAACAGACGCGTGTACATATACCAGTACGGCGTGCCGCCGTTCATGGCGCGCAGAGTGGCCAGAGCCCGGTCCGAGGCTGCGGCATCGTCAGGGCCGGCAGCGATCGCAGCGTCGATCACGCTCAGCACCTCGTCGCGGTTGGGCACCTGCTTATCGAGAATCACCAGATTGCGGAGGCCGTGCCAGTCGCGTCCCAGAAATTCAAACGTGGTCAGAGAGTCGGGCAACTCCTCGCTCTGCGAGATATAGTCGAAAATGCCGGCGGCACGGCGGCGCGACAGCCGCTCGTTGATGCGCACGCTGCCCTCAGGCGAGGCGCCGCCAATCACATGCACCCTGCGGAGCGTGTATCCCGAATCGGGATCATTGTAGCGATGCATAAATCCGATAATGCTGTCGAGCGCGGCGCGGTTGCCGGGCATAGACAGCAATACGTCAGAATGCGACTGAGTAAAATGAATTGTGGCCGTATCGCTCACGACAGCCCTCTGCGCGAGGGCACCAAGCGACACGGCCAGCAAAAAGGCCACGACGGCAAACCGCCTGGCGGCGGTTGCTCGTTTCGTGCCCGAGGATATTTTAGCAGGGTGTGTATGCATTGTATCAGATATGCAATTTTAATCAAACAATTACATATTTTAAAACATCACACACCCGCCAATAGTTCAACGACAGGGCGTCGGCACCCGCTATTTCACGGAGAGGGTGGCAGAGGAGGTGCCGCAGCTTACTTGGTAGGTGGCGGGGACGAGGTCGAGGGAGCCGGCGGCGTAGTCGTAGGTGCGGAGTGCCGAGGCGGGGAGGTCGAAGGTTACTTCGGCTGAGTCGCCGGCAGAAAGGTGGATGCGGTGGAAGCCTACGAGTTTGCGGGGAAGGATGCCTTTTTCGTTTGATTCGGCATAGAGTTGAACCACTTCGTCGCCGTCGCGGTCACCGGTGTTGGTGACCGTTACGGTCAGGCGGTAGCCATCGTCCGTGGGCTCTGCCTTGAGGTCGGAATAGCCGAATGTGGTGTAACTCAGGCCGTAGCCAAACGGATAGAGGGGCGCCTCGGTCATATAGCGGTAGGTACGGCCTTCCATGCTGTAATCTTGGAAATCAGGCAGTTGGGCGTCGTTGCGGTAGAACGTAACGGGAAGGCGTCCACCTGGGTTATATTCGCCATAAAGCACCTCGGCCACAGCCTGGCCGCCTGCCTGGCCGGGATACCAGGCTTGCAGGATGGCGTTGCACAGCGAATCCTCGGGCTCAAGCGCCACGGCCGAACCGGAGCAGTTGACAAACACCACCTTCTTGCCCTGCTCGCGCAGGCTGCGGAGCATATCGCGCTGGAGCGCCGGCAGTTCGATGGTCTCGCGGTCGCCGCCTCGGAATCCGGGCATGTCCACGGGCATCTCCTCGCCCTCGAGGCCGGGAGAAATGCCGCCAACGAAAATCACAACGTCGGCATCGCCCGGGTCGCAATCGTAATCGCTGATGCGCAGCAGGTCGAAACTCAGGTCAGCGTTCTCTTTCGGCCCGTGCCTGAACTCAATCTCAAAGGCGTAAGGCTGTCCGGCCTTGGCCTCAAACTTGTAGGAATGGATGTGCCCAAAATAGTGTACATTAGTGACAACAGAGTCAGCGATAACCGACTCTCCGTTGATGCTGACATACACCTCGCTGCGCTTGTCGGCATTAAGCGTGAACTCATACAGGCCATCCTCCTGAGGCACAAACGTACCTTCGTAAATGGCCGAAAAATCAGTAAGATTAACGCCGGGAGCGTAGACCGTGGCGCCACGAGTGGTAAACTTCGCGGGTATGGTTAGCACGTCCTCAGCCACGGGTTTGCCCTTGGGGCTGGGAGTGTTCCAGTAGCGGGCGGCCATGCCTTGGCCCGAGGCCGACGTGAACTCGCCAAAACGCGACTCGGCGTTGTGATTTACCACCAGGTCGCATGCGCGCTTGTAGGGAATGCCCTCGCCGCCGATGGCGCGCAGACCCTCAAGAATGGTGACGGTGTGCGAGGGATGGCCGTTGTAGTTACCCCACTGCATCACCGAGTCGGCCGCGTTGGGACCCATCACGATGCACTTGGCCGAGGGCGAAAGCGGCAGGATGCCGTCGTTTTTGAGAAGCACCATCGACTGGCGAGCCATGTCGAGAGCGAGTTGCCTATGCTCAGGACTGTCAACCACCGAATACGGAATCTGCGCCCACGGCGAGGCGGGGTCGTCGTCAATCTCGCCAAGGCTGAACCGAGCCACAAGCAGACGCTTGACGGCCTGGTCGATAGCCTCTTCGGTTATCAATCCGGCATCGTAGGCCTGGCGCAGGCCGTAGAAATTTGAACCGCATTCGAGGTCAGTGCCCGACGCTACGGCATCGGCGCTGGCGTCCGCCTCAGTAGCATGGGTAAGGTGGCCATAGTCGAGGTGGAAATCCGACACCGCCCAGCAGTCGGTGACTATGATGCGGTCGTAGCCCCACTGATTGCGCAGTATCTGCGTAAGCAGGCGCTTGTTGCTGCAGCAGGGCTCGCCCTCAAAGCGGTTGTAGGCGCACATCACCTGCCACACGCCCGCGTCGACAAGCGCCTCAAACGATGGCAAGTACGTTTCCCACAGATCGCGAGGGTCGATGTCGCGAGCGTCAAACGTATGGCGGTTCCACTCCGGGCCGCTGTGCACGGCGTAATGCTTGGCGCCGGCCAGCGTCTTGACGTAGCGTGCCGAGTCGGGCCCTTGCAAGCCGCGCACCACAGCCACGCCCATGCGCGAGGTCAGGTACGGGTCTTCACCGTAAGTCTCCTGTCCCCTGCCCCATCGCGGGTCGCGGAAGATATTGACGTTAGGCGTCCAGAACGACAGGCCCTGGTAACGCCCGTGACTGCCATGGCGTCGGCTTTCGTTATACTTGGCCCTGGCCTCCGTGCTTACCACGTCAAACGCCCGGTAGACAAGCGAATCATTGAACGTGGCAGCCATGCCGATGCACTGCGGAAACACCGTGGCGAGGCCCGCGCGGCCCACGCCGTGCAGAGCTTCGTTCCACCAGTTGTACTCCGGTATGCCCAGTCGGTCGATGGCCGGGCTATGGTCCATCATCAGTAGTATCTTCTCGTCGAGCGTGAGCCGTCCCACGAGGTCGGCGGCGCGCTCTTCGGGGCTGAGTGCCACGTCCTTATATGGCATATCCTGAGCCCAGGCCACCAACGGCAGCATCGCAAGGGCAACGGCAATTTTCTTCATATTATTCCATTATCCAACTGTCAAACTCGAAAAGCTCGCCGTCGGCGCCGCGGAAGATGAATACCATGTCGTGGACGCCTTCGAGACCCTGAACGGGTGCCTCAAACTCCTGCCAGTCATACGACTGCGGATTGACCTGCACCTCACCGGCCACCTTACCGTCAACGCGAATCTGGATGCTGCCCGGACGAATGCCGCGGCAACGAGCCTTGACCTTGCTTGCGCCTTTGCCGAAATCCACGCTGCGCAGCTTGAGCCAATCGCCATTGTGGATGCTCGTCACGTAATGCTCATGGCCGGCCAGGCGATCGGTCTGCAAGCCATAGCTGTCGGCCATGGTCTCAGCCTCGACGCGCTGGTAGGGGTTTAGGTTGCGCACGGGTGTCTTCACGCCTTCGCGGGTCATAGGGATGAGGGGCATGGTGCCGTCAGGGTTCCACTTAAACTCCTCGACTGCCGACGAACGGCGGAAGCCGCCGCCGTTGGGCAGGTCGGCCGTATGGTAGAACATAAAGTCGCGACCGGCAAACTCGATGCTGCCGCCGTGGATGGTAAACGATGTGGACTCATCCATAACGCGCCCGCGGTATTTCCAGGGGCCGTGGATGCTCTTGGAAGTGCTGTAAGCCATGTGCTCGGGCACACCGCCTGCGGCATACACCAAGTAATACAGGCCATTGCGCTTAAACACCCACGGGCCTTCCTCATAGCCGGTCTTCATCACGCGCTTGTGCAGCTGGTAATCCATCTTCATCACGTTGGGGCCGAAGGCCTTCTCGTCCGCAAGGTTTTCGACAGGGATGACGTCGGAGCCGAGCGAAATCATATCCTCGTTAAGCTTGCAGTACCACAGCCCGTTGTTGCCCCAGAAGAGGTAAGCCTGGCCGTCGTCGTCGATAAACACCGAGGGGTCGATGAAGCCCCAATTGCCTGGCACGAGCGGCTTGCCGATGGGGTCGACGTACGGGCCGGCGGGATTGTCGGCCACGCCCACGCCGATGCCGTGGAGGCCGCATGTGGTATCCTCGGCGCAGATGTACCAGTACCACTTGCCGTTGCGCTCGATGGCCTGCGAGGCCCAGGCATTGTCGCCCTGCTTGGCCCACTTGAACGTGGCCGTACTCATCGGCGTGCCCAGATATGTCCAGTTGACCATATCGGTGGTGGCGTACACCTGCCAATCCTTCATCGAGAAGTATTCCGCATCCTCCTCGTCATGGCCAGTGAAAACATAAACAGTGTCGCCGTGCACGTAAGGCGCGGGGTCAGGCGTGCACTTAGTCTGTACGATGGGGTTTTGGGCCGTGGCCACGAGCGCGAAGGCGCCCATGGCCATGGCGATATTTCTGATTTTCATTTACTTTTCGTTTTTGATAAGCCTTAACATATAGCAGCCACCGGCGATGTTGCCGTCCTTGGCCACAAACTTGACGGTGACGATATCCTTGCCTTTGACCAGTTCGGCGGGCACCTCGTAAGCCACGTCGACAAACTCGCCGCGGCCGATGAGGTGGGCGTTGTCGCACTCGGCGATGAGCTGATCGTCGATATAGATGTCAAACTTGCGGGCACCGTTCTCGTCGCCCCAGTAGCGGGCCATAAGCGCCACGTTCTCGTTGCCTTTGGTCTCGAGCTCGCTGCTCCACCAGCCACCCTCGGCATGGCGGTACGACTGTCCCTGCCATACGCCCGTCACCGAGCGCTCCGACTTGGTGTGGTGGTCGACCTCGGGCTGCTGCTCGCCATAGTTGACGGCATCGATTGTGAGGGCGTCGATGCGCAGGCGCTCAGCCTCGGCAGCGGCCAGGGCAGCCTGGCGCTCCTCCCACTGGGCGGGGGTCATAGCCAGCCAGTACATCATATAGCGGCAATCATGCACGCCGGCAAACGGCTCAAGCACAATCTCCTTGCCGTCGAAGAGGGCAGAAGCGTCGTACTTCGACGCACCAACCTGCGGCATCTCGTTGAGTTTCTTGACGATAGCGTCACGGTCGCCAATCAGCATCGGCGTCTCGTTGAGGGGCACCAGGGGGCCGTGGGCAATGTGGCCCCAGCGGCCATCGCCGGCCACGAGGCCGTCAAGGCCTTCGGTGCCAACGCGGGCGGCCATCACAATCGGACCGCGCATAACGGCCACGAAATTGGGCACGTTGGGCAGTTCTTCAAGACGGAAAGCCATCGGCATCTCAATCTTGACCACGTCGCCCTTCTTCCACTTGCGGGTGATGTTGACGTAGCCGTCCGTGCCTACCTCGGCCTCAGCGGGCTTGCCGTTGACAGTGACGTTGTAGCTCTCGGCCCAATATGGGCGGCGCAGGCTGAGTGTCAGTTTCTTAGCATTGCCCGAGAAGGTGAGCGTAGAGGCGCCGTCGGCGAATATGTCTGCCTCCTGGCGCACTTTCAGTCCATCCCAGTCGAGTTCGGAGGGCACGAAGAGGTTGACCTCGAGAGTATCCTTACCAGAGTGGGTGTAAACGAACTGGCCGTACTTTCCGTGGTTTTCCATGCCCGTGCCCACGCAGCACCACATGCCGCTATTG
>CAMWUM010000011.1 GCA_947177435.1 uncultured Muribaculaceae bacterium | reverse complement strand
GTGCCTGACGGCTCAGCCTATTGCCCCGTATGCCAAAGCCCGATGAGCCAAGGCTTGCCCAAGGCATGCCCCAACTGCGGGTATCCCCCGGCCAATCCCAACTCCACGATATGCCCTTATTGCCACTCGCCGCTGCCCGCCGGCCAGCAGCCAGCCCAGTCTGACGCCTGGAGCGGCAGCCAAAACCTGTGGGAACCTGATGGCCGCATTGACATCTTCGGTGACAGTGAACAGCCTGCCGAGCAAAAACCCGAGCAGGAGCAGCCTCAGCCTCAGCAATCTGCATCAGTGCCGGCATGGCAGCACGACACCCCCGAGCCTCCGACAGAGCCGGCAGCCCCTGAGGCATCCTTCGAGCTCAGGCCGATGATTTCGCCCTTGATGCCGGCGTCGATGCAGGGCATCGCAATGCAGGGCGAGTCGGTGGTGCTCAACGGCCAGAATATGCCCGGCCCGATGATGGATCCCGAGTGCCAGGCCGTGGTGACCCGCGATGCCGACGGCAACTGGACCATCGCTGACGGAAGCCAGAATAAATCAACCTACATGCTCGTCAACAGGCCCATGGTCCTGCGCGACGGCGACGTCATAATCCTTGGCGGCAACCTTTACGTATTCCATCCCAATGAACAGCTTTAACATCAATCCCGAGCCCTGCGACTTCAATCCCGGCGATATTCTCGACGGCAAATTCCGCATCAAGCAGCGCCTGGGCGAAGGCACTTTTGGCATCGTGTACGCAGGCGAAGATGCCAGCAACGACATTTACGCCATCAAGCTCCTGAAACTTTGGGATGTGCCCGACCAGGTGCGTGATGCCATCGTCAACCGCTTTGAGATGGAGTTTGAGGCAGCGCGCCTCGACAGCCCCTACCTGGTGCACGCCATCTACCACGGCACGGCCTACGGCAATCCCTACATCGTGATGGAGTATTGCCCCTACGGCGACCTCCTGAGCACCGACCGTCCGGTCGACTACTCAGTGATGGCCATCCACGTGCTGCGCGGCCTGCAGGCCCTGCATGCCTGTGGCAAGGTGCACCGCGACCTCAAGCCCGAGAACGTGCTCATCAAGGCCGACGGCACATTTGCCCTCACCGACTTCGGCATCGCCGGCGACCGCAACCACCGCATGACCCAAGGCAACCAGGTGCTGGGCACCTACGCCTATATGGCTCCCGAGCAGCTGCAGCAGAAGGGCGAAGCCACGGTGCTTCCCACGACCGATATTTTCTCGTTTGGCGTGATGATGTACCAGTTGCTGACCAACTCGTTCCCCTTCGGCAACATCAGTGACAACACCGACCTGCCCGAATACCTGATCAATTCCCAGACCGGCAACTGGAACCGCGCAGCTCTCGAGGCCGTGCCCGGCGGCGCTCAGTGGGTGCCCCTGATCGACGGCTGCCTCAACCCCAACTTCAAGCTCCGCATCCAGACAGCCGAGAAGGCTATCGAACTCGTGCCGGCCAGCCAGGCCTCGAGCGCCATGGCCGAGGAGGTCGAGATGGCTCCGACGTTCCAGACGCAAGTCGAGAACGGCATGCTGCTGAGGGTGATGTACGGCGAGAACGCCGGCCAGGTGTTCTACCTCAACGAAATGATACAGCGTCAGCCCTGCGGCGTAATCACCATCGGCCGCGCCGATCCGGTGACCCGCAACGACATCATGCTGAGCGAGCACCATACCACCTACATCTCGCGCCGCCACTGCACCCTCGAACTCGACGACTGCGTAGGCCCGGGCCAGTGGGTGATACGCGACGGTCAGTTCGACCCCAACACTCGCCAGTGGCGCCGGTCGACCAACGGCACCTACGTCAATTCGCAGGAGGCCGAGGAGGGCGGCATCCCCTTCGTGCCCGGTGACATCATCTCGGTGGGCGATGTCAAGATGCGTGCCGAGGCATATTGATGCCCCTATACCACAAAAGCTAATATGTACACATAAGCCTATATGACTATGAAGCTTAAAATGGCAGGCAACACCAATCTGGGTTGCGTCCGCAAAAATAATGAAGATAATTACTGCGCGTCGGCCGACTTGCAGTCCGGGCTGTTCGCCAACGCCGCGAGCCCCTGGGGCGCCGAGCAGGTGGTCGACCTCGGCCCCAAGGGCGTCCTCCTGGTGGTGGCCGACGGCATGGGCGGCACCAATGCCGGCGAGGTAGCCTCCGAGCGCGCCGTGATAAAGGCGGCCGAGTGTTTCGCTCCCGGCCGCATCACCGCCGACGTCACATCGCGCACTGACAAGATACTCAACTTCATGGAGCAGACCATCGTGGCCTGCGACAAGGAAGTGAAGGACTGGGGTAACACCCATCCCGAGTCGAAGGGCATGGGCACAACCATGGTGATGGGCTGGATCCTCGACGGCAAGCTCTATGTGGCTTGGTGCGGCGACAGCCGCGCTTACGTGTTCCGCCCGAGCGAGAACAAGATTTATCAGGTGTCGAAAGACCATAGCTACGTTCAGCTCCTGGTCGACAAGGAGATGCTCACCCGCGAGGAGACGTTTGACCATCCGCAGGGCAATATCATCACCCGCTCACTGAGCCACGGCCAGCCCGACGCGCGCCCCGAGAGCCTGCCCGAGCCTTACGAACTGTGCGATGGCGACATCGTGCTCCTCTGCTCCGACGGCCTCAGCGGCATGCTCCACGACGAGGAGATGGCCGACATCATCAGCAAATCGCCCGACGATGTAGAGCAGATTGTAAACAACCTCATCAATGGCGCCCGCCAGGCAGGTGGCAGCGACAACATCACAGCCGTGCTCTGCAAGGTCGAGAACGGCGGCAAGGGCAACGCTGCGGCGAGCGCCCGCTTCTTTGCCAAGACCGAGGCTGCGCTCAACGGCCCGGGCGGCAACGGAGCCAAATCTAAGCCCATGCCCCTTTTCCACGACGAGCCCGCAAGGCCCGCAGGGCCGCCGCAGGGCCCCATCACCATGCTCAACTTCGGCGCTGTACCCACTCCGGCTCCCGTGCCCCGCAAGTCCTCCGCCGTCAAGAAACTCATCCCAGTAATCGTCGTGCTAGCCGTCCTCATCGTTTGCGGCGCCGGCTGGCTCACGTACCAGAAATTCTTCAAGCCCGCCCCGGCTCCCGCAGCTGATACCGAGCAAGTAAAAGAGGATGAAGGGCAAACCACCCAAGACAAACCGATCGAGGAGATTGATGAATCCGTGGAAAACAGTACGAGTGCGAATGTCGAAAAGGACAAAAATCAAGTCACTCAGGGTCAATCCAGTGTTGATAAAGTTGATTCCAACAGCAATCCATCTGATTCGTTAAATACTGATTCATTGACAGAGACGGTGCAAAACGTTGATAGTTCTGTAATAAATGCTTTTGGAAACCTGTTTCGTTAACGGTTCTCACTGACATTTAGGGCTAAAGAAACCAATCATTATGGAAAATAGGAGGATACGCATAGGCAGGGACGGCAAGAACGATATCGTGGTGCCCGGCGCATATTCGGTGGTCAGCAGCATGCATGCTGAAATCGAACTCGATGACAATGGCCAGTACGTGTACATCGACCACAGCACCAACGGGTCGGCGGTCGGCGGCAAGAAACTGCACAATGACCGCATGACGGTTGTTCCCGGTACGAATATCGTGCTGGCCGGGCGGTACACCCTCGACTGGACTGAGGTGCAGCGCCTGCTGCCTGCCAGCAAGCCGGCCGAGCCCGAACTGCCTGAGAGCATCCCCACAGTGATTGGCGGAGGTGTGGCTAAAACCGGACTCGGCGATCCGCTGACCAGTGGCGCAGAGTACCGCCCCAGCAATGCAGGACAAAGGCCGAGCGGAGCTGGCATGCGTCCAAGCGGCGCCGGCGAGCGGCTCAGCGGCGGCCAGAGGCCGAGCGGCAAGGTGTCCCAGGGCCCCAAGCACTATGCGGGCGAACTGTTCAACAACCGATTCAGCCTGGTGCGCCGCATAGGCAGCGGTGCCTCGGCGTCGGTGTGGGAGGCCCGCGACACGCTGGCCGACAACATGACCGTGGCCGTGAAGATATTCTCGCTGTCGCACGGCATGGACTCCTACGGCTACCAGAATCTGCAAAAAGAGTTCGTCACCGTCTACAACATCTCGCAGGCCTACCTGCTGACCCCGCGCTATTATGACGTATGCCAGGGTCAGCCGTTCCTGGTGATGCAGTACTGCTCGCGCGGGTCTGCGTCAAGCCTGATCGGCAAGGCCACTGAGGGTGAGGTGATCAAGCTGCTCCACGACGTGGCCTCCGGCCTCGAATACCTGCACGAGCGCAACATCGTGCACCAGGATATCAAGCCCGACAATATCCTCATCGCCGACAACGGCGACTTCATGATCACCGACTTCGGCATCTCGGCCACCATCGACGCCCTCAATGGCTCGAAGGAAATGTCGGGCGGCACGCGAGCCTACATGGGCCCCGAGCGATTCGCGGGCATCAACGGCTCGTCGAGCTACATCTGGTCGCTCGGCGCCACGGCTTACGAGATGGCCACGGGCGATGCCCCCTACGGAGACTTGGGCGGCGTGACGCAGTCCTACGGCACAGCGGTGCCCCCCATCGCGCAGAGGATGCAGCCCGAGGTGAAGGAAATAATAATGAGCTGCCTGGAGAAAGATCCGGCCAAGCGCCCCACGGCAGCCCAGATACGCAAGAAAATCGACCTCTACTACGAGACCGGCGGCAGCTGGAAGCGCAAAAACAAGGCCAAGACCGTGCTGGTGGTGTGTGCCGTAGCGGCTGTGCTGCTGGCCATTGGCGCCGGCGCGTGGATATGGGATTACAACCGCGTGAAGTCGAGCTATTATGCCGACTTTGTCGAGCGTGACGGCGTGCCGGTGGGCATCGGCAAGGTCGACCCCGGCAAGCGCTCTGAGAGCGTGATGATACAGACGCAGCGCGGGCGCGTGGTGCGCATGGCCAATGTCAACTCTGCCGGCCATGTGGTGCCTTACGCCCACTCAAAGCAGGGCCTGCTGAGGTTTGTCGATGTGGAGTACGCCTACGAGACCGACGGCTCGCTGAGCGGCAAGACTGTGAAGGACCAGTACGGCCGCGAACTGTTCAGGATGAAGACCAACGGCAATTCGGTGTCGTTTCACCGCCTCGACGATGCCGGCACCGAGATGATGCTGCTCAACGACATGTACAGCAACTTCAAGTTTGGCCGCGATCTCGACTTCTTCAAGGATTACAGTTCGACGTACAAGTTCGAACTCAAATTCGACGACGATCACCACATCAATCAGGTGCGGTATATGGGCGTGCGGCAGAACGCCACCGACAAGTACGGCATCGGCGGCGCTGACTATGAGTACGATGACCGCGGCCTCCTGGCCTCGTCGCAGTACATCGGCGCCGACGGAAAGCACACTACGGATCGTGACGGCGTATCGAACAAGAAATACAAATACGACAGCCGCGGTGACTTGGTCGAGCTGGCGAATTACGATCTCAAAGACCGCAAAGCGGCCAACGGGCGCGGCGTGTGGAAGACGAAACTCACGCGTGACGAGCATGGCAATGTGGTGGAAGAGTCATACTATGGCACCGACGGCAAGCCTGTGGCCAACAAGTCGATTGGCGCAGCCCGGGTCGAGAGCGACTACGACAGCCGCGGCATGCTCACCGAGCGCCGATACTACGGCGTCGACGGCAAGCTCACGCCCGGCCCCGATGGCGCAGCCATCGTGCAGTACGAGTGTGACGACAATGGCTACCCCGTGCGCGTGGCCTACCGCTCGGCCAACGGCAAGCCCGCGGGCAAGCGCGGCTCCGACTACACGGTCGAGCGTTACGTATACGACGTCAGCGGCCAGCCCCTGCAGATGCGCACCTACCGTGAGAGCGGCGGCAAGGAGACGCCCGCCGAGGACATCAATGGCGTGTTCCTCACCGAATACGCGTACAACGATGCCGGATTCCCCACCACTATATCATTCTTCGACAAGCGCGAGGACAAGACCATGGCGCAGGGCCGCGGCCATGCAATAAAGCTGGCTTACGATGACCAGAACAATGTGGTGTCGCTCGAGGCTGTCGACATCAACGGCAAGCCCGCCTCGATTCCCAACGAGCCCTCGCTCACCCGCATCGAACTCGTTTACGACAAGTGGGGATTCCTCACCAAGCAGACCAACAAGTACAAGGGTCGAGTGGCCCGCAGCGGCAATACGCTGGTGGCCGTCACCGCTTACGAATACGAGATTAACGGTAAGCTCAAGCGCAAGTCGTACTTCGACACCGACGGAGTGAAGCCTACGGTCAACGACATCGAGGGCGTGGCCTATTACATTTACGATTACGACGACAAGACCGGATTCCTGTCAGCCGTCAAGGGCTACGATGCCTCTGACGATCTGGTGCTCGACATCGAACTTGCGCACGACAGCCACGGCAACCTCACCAAGCGCGACGTCAAGACCAATGCCACCGGCAAGCCCGACTCGATGTTCGCCGCAGGCCCTGCCGCCCGCGACAGCGATGGCAAATACGAGTACGACCCATTTGGCCGCGTGAGCAAGTC
Source organism: uncultured Muribaculaceae bacterium (assembly GCA_947177435.1). Taxonomy (GTDB): domain Bacteria; phylum Bacteroidota; class Bacteroidia; order Bacteroidales; family Muribaculaceae; genus CAG-873. The sequence continues at coordinate 9,073 of CAMWUM010000011.1, read as the reverse complement.
GACCGACCGCTCGGGCATCAGCACCGTCTACGAGTACGACGGCGCGGGCCGCGAGGTGGGCCGCAGTTACTTTAAAGGCAGCCGCAAGTGCGCCGGCCCCGGTGTGAAGCACCACAAGTTGACACGCGTCTACGACGACCGTGGCAACCTAAAAAGCGAGCGCTACGCCGACGGCAACGGCGACAAGGTCCAGGGTCCCAACGGCTACAGCCGACGTGAGTTCAATTATGACGGCAAGGGCCAGCTCAGCAAGGCCAAGTATTATGACCAGTCAGACAACTTCATAGGCTCGCAAGAGTACAAGTACAACGATAAGGGCAAGCCGACAAGCCTGAAGTCGACCTATCCGGGCCCCTACCGCTATACCGAGTGGAACTATGCCGGCGACGGCGTGACCCCGAGGACTCGCGTAGAAAAGGCGCAGGACGGCTCGGTGGTGGCCACCTCGCGCTGGAACGACAAGACTAAGAAATGGCAATAATCTCCTAAACGATACCCCCCCTCCAACCAGTCATACACGCATATATGCTTAAGAAAAGGATTTTCATCGGTCGCAATGAGGACAACGATATAGTGGTGCCCGCGGTGTTCAACGTGGTGAGCGGCAGCCATGCCGACCTCAAGCTCCTCGACAGCGGAGAATACCTGTTCAGCGACCACAGCACCAACGGCTCGACCGTCAAGGGTAAAAACATACGCAACGAAGCCGTGACCGTCAGTTTCGGCACCCCCATCATCCTGGCCACGCGCTATGCTCTGGACTGGGAACTGGTGCGCGAGCTGCTGCCTCCGGTGCCGGCTCCCCCCAAGCAGCCTACCGCCCCGGCCCAGCAAGCCAGCGATTGGCATCCGGGCCATCCCGCCGATTTCACCACGGTGGGTCCCAAAGGCCCGCAGCCCGTATTCGACCGTTCGTCGCACATCGACCCCCGCGAGACGCGCCGCAGCAATGACTCTCGCGAGACGCGCATGAGCAACGAGCCGCCGATGCCCCCGCAGCAGGGCGGTCGCATATCGCGCGAGACGCGCATGAGCAGCGAACCGCCGGTGGCTCCGCAGCAGGGCGGTCGACGCGCCACCTACGCCGTCAGCGGCCTCGACGTGGCCGCGCAGGAGTTGCAGTTCAGGCCCGGCGATTTGTTTGATGGCCGATTCCTGCTGGTGCGCAACATCGGCGCCGGCGCTTCGGCCACCGTGTGGGAGGCTCAGGACACTAAGACCGGCGGCCTGAAAGTGGCCATCAAGATATTCTCGCTCAAGCACGGCATGGACTCCTACGGATTTCAGAACTTGCAGAGGGAGTTCACTACGGTGTTCAACTTCACGCAGCAGTACCTGCTCACCCCGAGTTTCTACGACGTGTGCGAAGGCCGCCCCTACCTGGTGATGCGCTACTGCGAGCGCGGCTCGGCTGCCGGCCTGATAGGCCGCGCATCGGAGCCAGAGGTGATCAAGATGCTCCACGACGTGGCCTCCGGTCTCGAGTACCTGCATGAAAAGAAAATCATACATCAGGACATCAAGCCTGACAACATCCTCATCGCCGACAATGGCGACTTTATGATTACCGACTTCGGCATCTCGGCCACCATCGACGCCCTCAACGGCGATACCGGCATGTCGGGCGGTACACGCGCCTATATGGGCCCCGAGCGATTTAATGGGCAGAACTGCAGCGGCAGCGACGTGTGGTCGCTCGGCGCCACGGCTTACGAGCTTGTCACCGGCGACGCCCCCTACGGCGACCACGGCGGCATGATGCAGGCTTACGGCAATGCCGTGGTCCCCATCAATCAAAAACTGCAGCCCGAGGTCAAGGACATAATCATGAGGTGTCTTGACCGAGACCCCGCCAAGCGCCCCACGGCCGAAGAGATACGCAAGAAAATCGACATCTACTACGAGACCGGCGGCAGCTGGCAGCGCAAGAACAATGCCAAGATTATCCTGCTCATAGCCGCGGCGGCCACGCTGCTGCTCGCCCTGGGCGCCGGCATCTGGATCTGGGACTACAACCGCGTCAAGACCTACTATTACGCTGCCGTTACCGAGGTGTACGGCGTGCCCCAGGGCGTGGGCAAGGAGGTGAAGCACGGCCATCGCAACCAAAGCTTCATGCTGCAAAAGCAGCGCGGCAAGGTGGTGCGCATGGCCAACGTCAACTCCGCCGGCAAGGTCGTGCCATATTCAGAGACGGAGTACGCCCTGCGCTATTTCCCCGACACCCGTTACGAATACGGCGACGACGGCTCGCTCAAGCTCAAGAACATCTACAACGTGCACGGCCAGCCGATGTTCAGCATGGTGATGGACATTAACAAGGATAAAGGCACCGGCACGGCGGCTTTCTACCGCGTTGACGAGACCAAAACCGAGATGCTGATGCCTCAGAACATCAACCAAACCTTCAAGGATGATGACTTCTATACCGAATACAGTACCATATCCAAGTATGGCTACAAGTACGATAGCAACGGCCATGTCAAGGAGTTGAAATATTACGGCTTTGGCAGCCGCCCTACCACCGACCAGTACGGTATCGGCGGCATCAAATACAAGTATGATGACCGTGGCCTTATCTCGCAGCAGCAGTATGTCGACATTAAGGGTAAGCCAACGTTCGACAACAATGGCTTGTCAATCAAGGAATACGAGTATGACGACATGGGCAATATGGCTGTCCTGCGCATGCTCAACATCAAGAAGGGCCCGTCACATGATGGTAACCATTGTCCGTTGGTCAAGTTCGAACAAGACGAGTACGGCAACACGGTTAAGGAGAGTTACCACGACCTCAAAGGCAAGGCGGCATTGCGCACAGATAACGGATATTCGGCGATGGCATACGAGTACGATAGCCATGGCAATCGCGTGTTGATGACGCAACTCGACAAAAAAGGCAAGCCCTCTGAGGGTAAAGGCGGTTGGTCTATGGTCAAGAGTGAATATAATGACGACGGCTTCGAGATAAGGCGTGAACTTTTGGATGCAAAAGGACATACAATCTCGATACAAGGTGACACGTATCCCATAGTCGAGATTGTACCCGGTCCAACCGGACTACCCTTAGAATGTCGCTACTATAACGAAAAGGGCAAGCCCGCCGGAGGTAAGAATGGTGTGCACTTAGTTAAAACTGAGTATGACGACTATGGCAATACACTGGTGTTTGCCATATTCGACACCAAGGAAAAACCGATGAATCTCAATGGCTTTTACCATAAGAATGTACGCGAGTACGACCAAAACAACAATTGCGTTAGCAGTACTTTCTATGACAAGAATGGAAAACGTGCCACTCAAGACGGAGTCATCTCAAATTTGAGAATGGAATATAACCCCTGGGGCGCAGTGACGGCAATTCACTATTATGACGCTAAAGACAGGCCTACCCGCAACAATAACCTGGTGGCTGGCGTCAAATACGAGTACAGCACCGAGACTGGTAAGCAGACCAAGGAGTCTTACGTGGATCGAGATGGCAAGACCCCGACTATGTATTTATCCGATGATGGCAATTACGTGACCAAAGTCTATGAGTACAACGACAGAGGCCACATCGAAAAGGTTGTCTTTAAAGACGCCGGCGGCAAGGAGTTGCGCAGTGTGCATTTCGCGAGAGACAATCGAGGCAATTACACACAGCGCTATTTCAAGACCAATGGCAAGGTTGACGGAGTGGTCGAGCATTACAAGTACGACGACAATAACAATCAAATCGAAGTGTGGTACACCAACCAGGCAAACCAAAGGATTAACGGTGGGAATGGTTACCACAGGGCCAAGTATAAGTACGACGAATTTGGCAATCTCTCTGAGTCGGCTTTCTATGGAGTTAATGGACAGAAGGCCACCGACAATACGGGTATACACAGAAACGTATATGTTTATGACAGATTTGGTCAGACCGTGGAGACAAGTGTGACTGACACATCTGGACGCCCAGTGAATGGCATCACGTCGCTGAAATCAAAGTATGATGTTGATGGCAACGAAATTGAGACAGGATGGTATGACAAGCGCGGCCGCCTCTCGACACCTACCGGCTTTGGTGGAATCTGGGCCAAGAAGAAGATGGAATACGACACTCACGGCAATGTTGTCAAGATGGAATATTTTGACACTCAGGGACGTCCGTATGAGATGAATGGTATCAGCAAATATGAAGGATTTTATGATGACCGCAACCACCTCGTGAAAGAGAAGCAGTACAGTCGTAATGGCCTCAGCAATATAAGAGTATGTAAATTTAATGACCAAGGTAACATGTACGAAGAGTACACCACTGATGCCAACAACCGCCTGACCGACGGAGGCAAGACGATCATTGAGTACGAATCCGACGGCGTGACCCCCAAGAAAGCCAAACTTTACGACAAGTCCAACCGTCTATGGGCATCCGTCCCCTGGGACGACAAAAATAAGGAGTGGGATTTCAACCGAATCTCCTACTAACGAAAAAACGCCGCGAAAGCGGCGCTTTTTTTGTTATTGCAATCCTCGAGCAATCTCCTTTAGGATGGACAGGTGGACTGAGGAAAAGTCTGACTTGTCAGATACATTCATTAGGTATACGCGGCCTGCCATCTCGGCTGTGACGACGGTGTAGGTTATGACCCTCGCCCCGCCTGACTTACCGCGCCCCTTAGATGTGATGGCCATTCGCACCTTGCGTATCCCGGGGCTCAGTTCCACACCTTGAAAAGGATCTTCTGCCAACGATATGACTAAATCCTTCAGGTCGTTCTTGAATGACCTATGCCGCTTTTGCAGAGCCTTGGCCTGGGATTCAAATTCGGGCGTAGTGGTTACTTCAAAGCTCATCGATAAATGACATTGCCGACTTGGCAGGCATCGTGCCCGCTTCCATCTGTTTTACTTGTGCCCAACTGCGTTTGATGCTTTCGGCCACTTCGTCAACGTGGCGCTGCTGTCTGGGCGAAAGGGATAAAGCTCCATCGCCGACGCATACAAGGGCGAATATTTCATTATTGCGGCGAATCAGGACGCGTTCGCCCTCGATGGCCCGGTCAAACGATGCTGACAGGTTGTTGCGATATTCTCTAACAGACAATACTTCCATGCTAAATCAATTTTTGTGTGCGCAAATATAGCTAATTTATACCAATATAACAAATCTGTGTACACAAATGTGCACATACCATCCCAAAATTATTTTTGGGGCTCGGTGTGGACGTAGATGATCATGTCTTTGCCGTAGTGGTGCTCGAGGGTGCGCTCGACGGCGGTGGCTATCTCGTGGCCGGCGCTGACGGTGATGTCGGGGCGGACGTGGATGTTGACGTCGACGATGTAAGAGTGGCCGGTCTTGCGCGAGCGCAGGTTGTGCGCCTTCAGCACGCCGGGCACCTGGCTGATGGTGCGGTACATTTCGGTGATGGTCTCTGGGGGCAGCGAGGCCTCGAGGAGTTCGTTGAGCGGGGGTATGGCGATTTTCACTGCCGAAACGCATATCATCACGGCGATGAGGATTGAGGCTATTGGGGCGGCGATGGCCCACTTGTGGCCCAGGAAGATGGCCAGGCTGACGCCCACCAGGGTGGCTACGGACGAGATGGCATCGCTGCGGTGATGCCAGGCGTTGGCCATGAGCGAGGGGGAGTCGAGTTTCTTGCCGTATTTGAGGGTGTAGCGGAAGCAGAACTCTTTGAGGGCGATGGAGGCGATGGCCACGTACAGCGTCCAGATGTCAGGGGTGGGGAGGACCTCGCCGTTGATGGCCTTGATGAGGGTGACGGCGCCTTCGTATCCGATGAACGCGCCCACGCCCAGCAGGATGAGGCCGATGAGCACTGTGGCGATGGTCTCGAACTTGCCGTGGCCGTAGGGGTGGTCATGGTCGGCTTTCTTGTATGAGGCGGCTACGAAGATGATTACGATGAAGTCAGTGACGAAGTCGCTCATCGAGTGGTAGCCGTCGGCAACAAGAGCGTCGCTCTGGCCCCAATAGCCGAAAAACAGCTTTAGGACGACCAGAGCGACGTTGATCCAAATGCCAACGACCGTTACGTGCCGTATGGCTTTGACTGTAGGGTTCATTTATGCCTATTTGGCGATGAGCAGGAAGTAGTTTTTCTTGCCTTTCTGCACCAGGATGTACTTGCCGTTGAGCAGCATGTCGGCCGTGGCCGGCGCGTAGGGGTCGGTCACTTTCTCCTTGTTGATGCTCAGGCCGCCTTGCTGGGCCATCTTGCGCATCTCGCCCTTTGAGGGGAACACGGCTGCCTTGTCGGTGAGCAGGTCGGCCAGTTTGGTCTCGCCGCTGGTGATGTCGGCCATGCTTACCTCGAACTGTGGCACGCCCTCGAACACGGCCAGCAGCGTCTGCTCGTCGATCTTGTGGAGCGTCTCGGAGGCCTTGTTGCTGAACAGAATCTGCGAAGCCTCGACGGCTGCCTCGTACTCGGCGGCGCTGTGCACCATGGTGGTCACTTCCTTGGCCAGGCGCTTCTGCAGGGGGCGCTGTCCGGGATCTGTGGCCTGCTGGGCCACGAGTTCGTCGATCTCCTCCTTGGTAAGCTCGGTGAAAATCTTGATGTATTTCTCGGCGTCGGCATCGCTGACGTTGAGCCAGAACTGGTAGAACTTGTAGGGCGACGTATAGCGGGGGTCGAGCCATACGTTGCCGCTCTCGGTCTTGCCGAACTTGCCGCCGTCGGCCTTGGTGATCAGCGGGCAGGTGAGGGCGTAGGCCTCGCCTCCGGCGGTGCGGCGGATAAGCTCGGTGCCGGTGGTGATATTGCCCCACTGGTCGCTGCCGCCGAGCTGCAGGCGGCATCCGTACTCGTTGTAGAGGTGCAGGAAGTCGTAGCCCTGCACGAGCTGGTACGAGAATTCGGTGAACGACATGCCCTCGCGGCTTTCGCCGCTGAGGCGCTTCTTGACCGAGTCCTTGGCCATCATATAGTTGACGGTGATGTGCTTGCCGATGTCGCGGATGAAGTCGAGGAATGAGAATGGCTTCATCCAGTCGTAGTTGTTGACCATGAGGGCGGCGTTGGGGGCGTCGCTGTCAAAGTCGAGAAATTTGGCGAGCTGGCGCTTGATGCACTCCTGGTTGTGGCGCAGGGTCTCCTCGTCGAGCAGGTTGCGCTCCTGGCTCTTCATCGAGGGGTCGCCAATCATGCCGGTGGCTCCGCCCACCAGGGCGATTGGCCTGTGGCCCGAGCGCTGGAAGTGCTTGAGCATCATCACGCCCACGAGGTGGCCGATGTGGAGGCTGTCGGCCGTGGGGTCGATGCCGAGGTATGCGGTGGTCATTTCCTTGTTGAGCTGTTCTTCGGTGCCGGGCATCATCTGGTGGATCATCCCCCTCCATGTCAGCTCTTCGATAAAGTTCATAACAGTAATCTTTTAAGAATGGAAAATGGAAATTTATTTTGACAGGGCCTCGGTGATGCGGGCCATGGCCTGGCGGATGGTGTCGTCGCTGGCGGCGTAGCTGAGGCGTATGTATCCGGGCATGCAGAATGCGTCGCCGGCCACGGTGGCCACGTGCGCCTCTTCGAGCAGGTACATGCACAGGTCGCCGGCGTCGCGTATCTCTTTTCCGCCAAGCGTCTTGCCGAAGTATGACGATACCTCGGGGAAGAGGTAGAACGCTCCCTGCGGATTGTTGACTTTCCATCCGGGCACCTGCTTGGCGAGGCTGACGATCAGGTCGCGGCGGCGCTCAAAGGCTTGGCGCATCTCCTCGACGCACTCCTGGGGACCGAGATAGGCTGCCTCGGCAGCCTTCTGGGCGATTGACGATGAACCGGAGGTGTACTGGCTCTGGAGTTTGCTGCAGGCCTTGGCGAGCCAGAGGGGCGCGGCGCAGAAGCCGATGCGCCAGCCGGTCATGGCGTAGGCCTTGGACACGCCGTTGACCACTGCCACGCGGTCGGCAATCTCCGGGAATGAGGCCAGTGAGGTGAACGAGCCGGTGAAGTTGATGTGTTCGTAGATTTCGTCGCTGAGCACCAGCACCTGGGGGTAGTCCTTGAGCACGTCGACCAGAGCCTGGAGCTCGTCGCGAGTGTATACGCTGCCGGTGGGGTTGGAGGGCGAGCAGATGAGCACCATGCGTGTGCGGTCGGTGATGGCAGCGCGCAGCTGGTCGGGGGTGACCTTGAAGTCCTGCTCAATCGAGGCGGGCACGAGCACGCTCTTGCCCTCGGCGAGCTTGACCATCTCGACGTAGCTGACCCATGCTGGCACGGGTATGACCACCTCGTCGCCGGGGTTGATGGTGGCCAGGATTATGTTGCAGAGCGACTGCTTGGCGCCGCCCGACACGATAATCTGCTCGGGAGCGAAGTCTACGCCGTTCTCGTCCTTGAGTTTCTTGGCGATGGCCTGGCGCAGCGACATGTAGCCGGGCACGGGGGTGTATCGGCTGTAGTTCTCGTCGATGGCGCGGCATGCGGCGGCCTTTATGTGGGCGGGGGTGTCGAAGTCGGGTTCGCCGACCGAGAGGTTGATCATGTCGTAGCCCTGAGCCTTGAGCTCGGCGCTCTTCTGCGACATGGCGAGGGTGGCCGATTGGGCCAGCGACTGCACTCGATTGCTGATATGCTGCATATATTGTGTTTTAGGAGTTTAGAGTATGTATCCGAGTTGGAAGGCGAGGCTGAAGTTGCGGTATTTGAGGTCGAGCACGCCGTGGTTGACGGCGAGATTTGCGGCGCTCAGCTGCAAGATGGCGTGGAACGTCCACTTGCGCTTGTACACCAGGCCGGTGCTGATGCGCGGGCCAAAGTCTGTGCGCTTCACGCCGCAGAAGAGCGGGCGGTCGCTGTCGAAGTAGTCGACCTCGTGCTCGGCGTAGGTGACGATTGGCTGGCCGATCGAGTTCTCGCCCGAGGTGTATCCTGTGGCTTTCATCGTGCCGCCGACGCCGTACGACACGTATGCGCCGGCGCTGATGTCCCAGAGGATGCGGCGGTCGATGCTGAAGCGCAGCGACACGAACACGGGCACCTGCATATCATAGAAATGCTTGTTCATGAATATCGACGTGACCGAGCCGGACGAGTTGTCGATCAGGCCCATGGAGTAGGCGACATTGTTG
>CAMWUM010000010.1 GCA_947177435.1 uncultured Muribaculaceae bacterium | reverse complement strand
CTGGGGGCCTTCTCTTTTTTTTTCACCTCCGGTTGACCAACCCAACTCGCCACCCATCGTAACAGCCACGACAATATCCTCTGCCGCAACAGCCTCTGCAATTGCTGCGGCAGAGGATACTGCCGTAAAGCACGTGGCCGCAGTATCTGACTTGGAATTGACCGGCACACGCGTAAAGGCTACCCGCTTCAGCGATGCCGAGTTGGGGACGATGATTTCAAACCACCCGTTCAGAATAGAAGCCGTCAAGGTGCTCAACGGCCACCTCGAAGAGTCGGACTCCGTGTGCCGCCGCAAGATACTGAGCTACTGCGAGCATCTGCGTACATCGTACACCACCAAGGATATTGACTTTATCCGCCAGGTGTTTAGCGATGACGCGCTCATCATCGTGGGCCATGTGGTCAAGACCGGCGCCGACGGCCCGGGCATGGGCCACAGCAGCAAGGTGAACTATTACATCCACTCCAAGCAGGAGTATCTGGCTCGACTGGCACGCATATTCAATGCCCGCCAGGAGATTGACGTGCAGTTCTCCGACTTCAAGATTTTGCGCCACCCCACCCTTCCGGGCATCTACGGTGTGACGCTCAGACAGAAATACGCATCAAAGGAATACAGCGATGACGGCTTCCTGTTTCTGCTGTGGGATTTCAGAGACCCGTCGATGCCTCTTATACACGTGCGCACATGGCAGCCATCACGCCCCATCATCAACGGTGAGGAGGAACTTATTGAGATGAGCGACTTCAACCTCGAATGACAGTTATGGCACAGCACCGCAGCATATATCTTACAATCGCCGTCCTTGTAATCGCACTGGGCGCGGCATTGGGCGCATCGGCCAAGAGCTTCACGGTGGAGTCGTTCAGGACGCTGCCCAATGACGTGTCGGCATTCATCAACCCGGTGCGCGACCTCAACGACGAGGATTGCGGGCTCATCAAGGTAATCGCGTCGGAGGATTTCGCGTTCTCCACGCCCCTGGGCATAGTCAAGCGCGTCGACAATGTGGGCGAGATATGGCTGTACATTCCACACGGCTCTAAGAAAATCACGATAAAGCACCCTGAATGGGGTGTACTTCGTGATTATGTGTTCCCCGCCAAAATCGAGAGCCACATGACCTACGAGCTCAGAATCAACGAGCCGTCCAAGCCAGTCGCCGCCACGCCGCCCGAGCCTATTGTCACCACAGTAATCGACACCTTTGTTATGACCCGGGTTGACACCCTGGTCATTGCGCCTCAGAAGAGGCACATACCGTTCAAAGCCGCCGCCATGGCCACAGCCGCCTACGGAGGGCAGTCCAACGATCTTTCCGCCGGCCTGCTGCTTATGGCCCTCAAGCGCCACGGTGCCTTCGTGCACATCTCCACCGATTTTGGCAAGATAGGCCACACCTCAGGCACATGTGACAAGGACGGGCAGATGGGCGAGTCGTTGCCTTTCTACTCCGGACGCACCCGCCACAGCTGCATGCTTTTCAATGCTGGCGCTGCCCACCGCTTGTCGGGGCGCGTGACATTATTCGAGGGCCTAGGATACTCTTACAGCAATGTCGCCTGGGAATTGGCTCCGTCAGAGGGCGGTGGATACGTCAAAAACACCCACTATTCGACGGCAGGCCTATCGGCCGAGGTCGGCGCAGCGATAAATATCGGCAAAGTAGCTGTTTCGGCCTCCGTCATCACCATAAAAGGCAAAAACTTTTACGGTTCAGTAGGCATAGGATACAAATTCGGCAAATAGACTATCATAATGTCAGCACAATATATAAAATCAATCACCTTAATCTTGGCTACGGTCATCGCCGCACTCTTCGCGGCAGGCTGCTCCGACCCACAGCCGCCCCAGAACCTCGAGCCCGTAATCGAAGCCATGGAGGCCCGGAACATAACCCGCACCGAGGCCGCGCTATCAGCGCACATCCAACTCCGCGGCACTTCAAAACTTTCGTTTGTGAAGTTCCATTACGGCGTGACCGGCAACATCGACCGCGTTTCACAACCCGACGACCCCTCGGCGCTGACAGTCACACTCGATCTCGCAGGTCTCACCCCCGGCACAGAATATTCGTGGTACTTGGAGTGCGGCACGGCGACCGCCACGATCAAATCTGACGTCAAAACTTTCACCACGCTGCCCAACGACCCGCCCAGCGTATCCGGCCTCGAACTGCTCGCCTCCGGCCCCACAAGCGCCATAGTGGCCTTTGAGATATTGGACGACGGAGGAGATCCGGTCACCGACGCCGGCTGTGAAATTACCAACAACGCCACTGGCGACAAAAGCCGCATCTACGTACCCGACGGCGTTATCATCGCTGGCGCACACAGACTGCTCATCACAGGGCTGGCCATGGACTCACGCTACACCATAGCCCCATTCGCATCTAACAATTGCGGATGCACAGTAGGTGAACACATCGAATACGCCACAAAGAACAGCTTCATGCTTATCCATCCCGGCACTTTGAGCCAACTCTGTTCCGGGCTTACCGGCAACCTCGACAAACTTTCCATCTCCGGAAGCATGGATGGCGACGATTTCAAGTTTTTGAGGACTATACTTGGTGCTCCACAGGTCGGAACCTCCGAACCGATTGACTTTTCGGTAGAGGACGTTGACCTTTTCGACGTAAACATCGTCAGGGGCGGAGGCCCGTACGATGGCGAGCACTACACTGTCAATGGCCAACTAACCACCGGCCTCTTTGCCGACTGCGCCAAACTCAGGCGCATCTCACTGCCTGCCACAGCCACTGTTTTGGCCCGTGACGCTTTTGCCCGCTGCGAGGCTCTTGAATCGTTGGACATCAATACGGAGATTACTGAAATCAAGCCATCGGAGGGATGCACGGCCCTGTGCGCTATAAATATTTCAAAGGGCAACCCGCATTTCTCTTCTGTCGAAGGCGTATTGTTTGATAAGGAGGCTACGTCGATTCTTTGGTTCCCGCTTGGAAAGACGGGAGATTACAGATTGCCGGCAACAGTCAAATCCATCGGCGAGGGCGCATTTTACGGCACAAAAATTGCGAGCCTTGAAATCCCGCCTTCGGTCACGACTATCGGGCGCGAAGCCTTCGCCGGTTCGTCTCTTGCCGAAATCACCTTCCCCGACAACCTGGCCAATATCTCCGAGGGACTAATGCAGGGCTGCGTTTCGCTTGTCACCGTCAGGCTCGGCAGCGCCACCGCATACGTGGGCAACTACGCCCTGGCCGGCACGTCGCTCACCAACCTCTACGTTTCAGCCACCATACCGCCCTTCGCCGCCCCCGAGGCCTTCGGGTCAATCGCCGCAGGATGCGTCCTGCACGTGCCGGCGGGATGCAAAGCCGTGTACCGCAACCATCAGCGCTGGGGCCAATTCATGCGCATCGAGGAGTTTTAGAATGTGAATGCCAATGGACAAGTACCGCGAAAATATCACCGACCCTGCCGACGACAACGATACGTCAGACTACGTTGACAGCGACGCCCTCGACAGCCAATTGGATTTCAATAATCTGTTTTCCAATCGGTTTGGCAACGTCACGCTGTTTTACGAGTCGCCCAACGGCCCGACCCTGCTGTACACGGCCACGCGTTACGGCAAGCGCTTCATCCTCAAATGCCTCAAAGAGCAGTACCGCAAGGAGCCAATCTACAACCTATGGCTGGCCAAGGAGTTTGAGATCGGCATCTCGCTCGACCATCCCAATATACGGCGCACCCTCAACCTCGAGACCGTGCCGGGCCTGGGCCAGACTATCGTGCTGGAGTATATCGACGGCTGCTCGCTCAAAAGCCTTATCGACGCCGGAGACATAACCAGCGCCGATGCCCGCACCATCGCCGGGCAGATAGCCGACGCCTTGGGATACATCCACGCCAAGCAAGTGTACCACCGCGACCTAAAGCCGGCCAACATCCTCGTATCCTGCCAGGGCAGCACGGCCAAAATCATTGATTTCAACTATTCTGACAGCGACGAGTTCGTGGTGCTGAAAAATCCCGCCGGATCCAAGCGGTATATGGCTCCGGAGCAATTCGAGGCCAAGGCGCGGCCCACCGCCGTGGCCGACATCTACTCCTTTGGCGTAGTAATGAGCGAACTGGCCGCGGCCGCCGGCGATGGCGACCTGGCCGAGACCGCCGCCAAGTGCATGGATCCGAGGCCCGAGAAGCGTCCGCAGTCGACCTCGCTGATTTCCGTGCCCAGGCCGCAATCGCCCCTGCGCCAAGCCATATCGTCCTTTCTATCGTCTAAAATACTCACATACGTATTGCTGAGCCTGTGCACCGCCCTTATAGCAGCAATCACCATTATGCTTTTTACACACCAAAATTGATTTGACAATGGACAAGAACCATGCCCTGGAAGTGCTTTTGAACCTGACTAACAACACGCTCGGCTTCGTGCCGTCCACCCCGACCGAGTTCAACGAACTGAGCCTGGCCATCGAGCAAAAGACCGGACGCTCACTCAGCCTATCCTCAATCAAACGCCTGTGGGGCTATATCAAGTACGACGGGTACCCATCATCGACCACGCTCAACACGCTCGCGAAATTCAACGGCTACAAAAACTGGGACACCTTCCTGATGGTGAACATCGAGGGCACGGACTACTCGGGCTTTATCGAGGAGTCGATTGTCAACACCGAGGAACTCAACGTCGGCGACAAGATTGTGCTGCGCTGGGGCGGCGAGAAGTCGTGCGAAATAGAATGCATCGCTCCGGCCAGATTTCGCGTCAACCAGTCGCACAACATAAAATTGCTCGCCGGAGACACCTTCACCCTGCATACCATCTTCCGGGGCCATCCCCTATATGTCAGCGACATACAGCGCGGCGAGCAACTGATACCCGCCTACATCGGCGCCAAGAAGGGCGGCATCGCCTCCATCTTCCTCATCACCAGATAAGGCCATTTGCCGGAGGCGGCGCATTTTTTTCGCAAAAAGGGGTTGAATGTCAGATTTATTCCGTAAATTTGCGGAAAATCTAATCTGAAAGCTAATGGTATACAAAGAACTTGGCAAGACGGGCATGTGCCTGTCTAACGTCGGATTTGGAGCCTCATCGCTCGGCGGCGTCTTCCACTCGCTCAATGAGGAGCGCGGCTGCCAGGCCGTTGAGACCGCCGTGGAGCACGGCATCAACTTCATCGACGTGTCGCCTTACTATGGCCACCTCAAGGCTGAAACGGTGCTCGGCAAGGCCCTGCGCCGCATCCCCCGCGACAAATATTACCTCTCGACCAAGGTGGGACGCTACGGCAAGGACGGCGTCAACACCTGGGACTATTCCGCCGAGCGCGCCCGCCAAAGCGTGAGCGAGAGCATGGAGCGCCTGGGCGTGGACCACATCGATCTCATAAATGTGCACGACATAGAGTTTGCCGACCTCGAGCAGGTGTGCGGCGAGACGCTGCCAGCCAGTGTCGAGCTCCTCTCGCAGGGTCAGTTGGGCCACGTGGGCATCACCAACCTGACGCTGCGCCACTTCAAGTACGTCATCGAGCATGTGCCGGCCGGCACGGTCGAGAGCGTGCTGTCGTTTTGCCACTATACGCTCAACGACGACGCCCTGGTCGACTACCTCGGCTTCTTCGAGGAGCGCGGCATCGGCGTGATCAACGCCTCGCCCTACTCAATGGGCCTGCTCACCGAGCGCGGCGTGCCTGACTGGCACCCGGCACCTGCTGCCCTGCAAAGGCTGGCGCGCAAGGCCGTGGCTTTCTGCAAGGAGCATGGCGTGTCGATCGAGAGGCTGGCCGCCCACTTCTCAATGAACAATCCGCGTATCGCCTCTACCCTGTTCAGCACCACCAATCCCGACAACGTAATCCGCACCATCGAGTACGCCACCGAGCCTGTCGACGAAGCCCTCGTGGCCGAAGTGCGCCGCATATTCGAGCCCGGCTACCGCGACACCTGGGTCAACAGCTAAATTCGTTTTCCACAGCGCCGCTTGTGGCGCACACATCCCCAACAGCAATGAAATCAGTACAGATATTCGCCCCCGGCGACGTGCGCGTCGTCGATATCCCCAAGCCCCAGGCCGGCCCTGGCCAGGTGCTGCTTAAAATAGAGTACGTAGGCTTCTGCGGCTCTGACCTCAACACTTACCGCGGCCTCAACCCGCTGGTAAAGCTCCCCGTCATCCCCGGCCACGAAATCGGCGCGGTGGTGGAGAGCGTGGGCCCCGGCGTGCCCGAGCACATCAAGCCCGGCATGGCCGTGACAGTCAACCCATACACCAACTGCGGCCACTGCCCCGCCTGCGCCAACGGGCGCTACAACGCCTGCGAACACAACGAGACCCTTGGCGTGCAGCGCAATGGCGTGATGGCCGAGTACGCCGTGCTCCCCTGGGAGAAAATCATTCCAGACGCGGGCATCTCGCCCCGCGATATGGCTCTGGTCGAACCTATGAGCGTCGGTTTCCACGCCGTCAACCGCGGAGCCGTCACTGACTCCGACACGGTGATGGTCACCGGCTGCGGCATGATCGGTGTGGGCGCCATCGTGCGCGCATCGCTGCGCGGAGCCGAGGTGATTGCCGTCGATGTCGACGACGACAAACTGGCTCTCGCCCGCCGATTAGGCGCCGCCCACACCATCAACTCGGCCCGGGAAGACCTGCACCAGCGCGTGGCCGAAATCACCGGCGGACGCGGCGTGGACGTGGCCATCGAGGCCGTGGGCCGTCCCGAGACGTACAACGCCTGCGTGGCCGAGGCAGCCTTCACCGGCCGCATCGTCTACATCGGCTACGCCAAGGCTCCCGTCAGCTTCGACACCTCGCTCTTCGTCAAGAAGGAACTCGACATCCGCGGCTCACGCAACGCCACCCCAGCCGACTTCAAGGCCGTGGCCAAGTACCTCAAGCGCGGCGTGTGCCCCGTCGACGAACTCATCTCGGCCATCGTCACCCCCGAGGAGGCCGCTCAAGCCCTGGCCGACTGGGCTGCAAGCCCCGCCAAGGTATTCCGCATCTTAGTCAAGACCTCCAACTGACGCCGCCATGGACTATAAGATAGTTGACGCGCACGCGCATCTGTGGATTAAGCAAGACACCGAATGGGACGGCAAGCCCATCCGGTCGCTGCGCAACGGCCGCAGCATCTTCCTCGGCGAGGAGGTGCAAATGCTGCCGCCGTACATGCTTGACGGACAGAACACTGCCGAGATATTCCTCTCGTGCATGGACTATGCGCAGGTCTCCGGCGCGGTCATCACCCAGGAGTTTATCGATGGCCTGCAAAACGACTACCTGCTGAGCGTGCAGCAGCGCTGGCCCGACCGGTTCGTGTGCTGCGGCATGCCCGACACTCGCCGTCCCGGTTTTCTCGACCAGGCGCGCCAATTGCTTGACAGCGGCTTCCGCGCGCTGAAAATTCCGGCCCACCGCCTCATCCTCTCCGACCGCCGTGTGATGCTCAACTCGCCCGAGATGATGCAGATGTTCGACTTGATGGAGAGCCGCGGCGCAATCCTCTCCATCGACCTGGCCGAGGGCGATGCCCAAGTGGCAGAGATGGAGGAGGTAATTGCCGAGCATCCAGGCCTGAAAATCGCCATCGGCCATTTCGGCATGGTCAACCGTCCGGGCTGGCTCGAGCAAATTAAGCTCGCCCGCCACGTTAATGTTATGGTTGAGTCCGGCGGCATCACCTGGCTGTTCCACAGTGAGTTCTATCCCTACGCAGGTGCCATCCGCGCCATCCGCGAGGCTATCGACCTGGTGGGCGCTGACAAACTGATGTGGGGTTCGGACTACCCACGCACCATCGTGGCCATCACCTACCGCATGTCATACGACTTCATCCAGAAGTCGCCCGACCTAACCGAGGCCGAAAAGGCCGCCATCCTCGGTGGCAACGCCCAGGCTTTCTACGGCTTCGGCCGCCTGCCTGAGCTGCCATACATCAAAAACATGTCGGAATAAAACACAAGATTATTCATTACCATCAACACAATATCATGAAAAATTTCAAGACAGCGGCATTGGTAGCCTGCGCAATGGCCTTCGGCGGTGGCGCGGCTTCAGCCCAACTGATCATCAACGAAATAATGCAGTCAAACATCGACTGCATCATGGACGACCTAAACGAGTTTCCCGACTCGTGGGTCGAACTATACAACGCCGGCGCCGAAACCGCGCACCTGCAGGAGTATTCCATTTTAGACAAGAACAAGCCCGAAAAAGCATATAAACTGCCCGCAAAGGACGTTGCACCAGGTGCATACGTTATCGTGTACTGCGACAAGGTAGGCCAGGGCATGCATACCGGCTTCCGCCTCGACTCGGGCAAGGGCGGCAATATCTACCTCTTCCACAACGGCGAAGCAGCCGACCAGATCGAGGACTGGAAAAAGCAGCCCGCGCCCAACATCGCCTACGGCCGCAAGACCGACGGCGCCGACAAGTGGGGATACCAGGCCGTGCCCACCCCCGGAGCTGCCAACTGCGGCGAGGTTTGCAAGGACGTGCTCGGCGAGCCATTGTTCAGCGTCGAGGGCAAGGTGACCAACACCACCATCAACCTCAGCCTCAACGTCCCCGAAGATGCTCCCGAGGGCACAGTGATCCGATACACCGTCGACGGCACCGAACCTACAGCCAAAAGCAACAAGTACACGTCGCCCATCCTCATCAACAGCACCAAGGTGGTGCGTGCCAAACTCTTCTGCGACGGATACCTCTCGCCCCGCTCCACCACGCACTCTTATATCCACCATCCACGCGCCATGGCCATGCCTATCGTATCGATAGTCACAAAGGAAGATTACTTCTATGACAATAAACTCGGCATCTACGTGGAGGGCAACTACACCCCCGGCACAGCCAACTACAAGTACGATTGGCGCCGCCCCATCAACTTTGAGTATTTCGAGGCCGAAAACACGCCCAGCAGCATCAACCAGCTCTGTGAGACCCGCGTAAAAGGCGGAGCCACTCGCACCAACGCTCTCAAATCGCTCGCCGTGTACGCCAACAAGCGATTCGGTACAAAGCGTTTCAACTATGAGTTCTTCCCCGACCAGACCCCAGGCATCGACGAATTCAAGTCATTCGAAATGCGCAACTCCGGCAACGACTTCGACGCCTCCTACATGCGCGACTGCATTATGCAGCAGGCCGCCGGCCTCAACGTCGACCTCGACTGGCAGCCCTCGCGGCCTGTAATCCTCTACATCAACGGCGAGTACAAGGGCATGCTCAACATCCGCCCCCGCAGCAACGAGGATTACATCTACTCATTCTACGACGGCCTGGAGGATGTAGACGTCATCGAAAACTGGAAGGAACTCAAAGAGGGCTCGATGGACAACCTTAATGCCTTCCTCGAGTACATGAATGGCCACGACCACTCACTGTCCGACTACAATGAGCTGATGGACGTGAACGAGTACACCAACTATATGCTCACCAACATCTACTTCGACAACAAGGACTTCCCCGGCAACAACCTCGTGCTCTGGCGCCCCATCGCCGACGGCGGACGCTGGCGATGGATTTGCAAGGACACCGACTTCGGTATGGGCCTCTACGGCGAGCGCGCCGACTACCCCACCCTCACCTGGCTCACCAACCCCGGATACGACAACAACAAGAATGAATGGGCCAATACCTGGGATGCAACCCGCCTCTTCCGCCGCCTGCTCGAGCTTGACGAGTTCAAGGATATGTTCATCGACCGCGCCGCAATCTACCTCGGCGACTTCCTCCGCCCAGACAAGGTCATCAGCCTGATTGACGCCCGTTACGACGTAATCAAGGACGAGTACAAATACCACCGCGACCTGATCAACCCCTGGTGGCCCAATCACGGCAACGAGGTCAACAGCCTCCGCACCTGGAACGAAAACCGCTGGCCGTTCTTCTACACTCACCTGCAGCAGTACTTCGACCTGGGCAAAGTCATGGACCTCACCATCGACAAGGGCCAGACCACAGGCCGCACGCTCGTGGTCAACGGCATAACCCTCTCGGGAGACGAGTTTGACGGCAAGTTCTTCTCGGGACGCGCGCTCACCGTGCAGTCGCTCTCCGAGGACGACACCCGCTACGTCAGCGGATGGGAAGTAAAGACATATTACGGCAAATCCTCGCAGACCAAGACTTACGATACCGAGACACTCTCAATCGCCATGCCCTCATCGGGCAGCAAGGTGGAAATCAAAGCCATCCTCGCCGACAAGCCCATCGACGGCATCTCCGACGCCGCAACCGACGACATCGACCTCACCCAGCCCTGCGACATCTATGACCTCACAGGCCGCTACGTAGGCGCTTGCCGCCCCAACGCTATGCGCACCGTTGCTGCCCCCGGCATCTATATCCTGCACCAAGGCACCGCCACCCGCAAAATTACCCTCCAGTAAGCAAAATCCCCCCTTAAAACAAAGCCGCTGCATGCCAGCGGCTTTGTTTTTTTTAGCCTTTTTTATTCGCCCAAAATTTTGCCAAGTCAGAAAAAAGCGCTAACTTTGGGGAGTTGTTTGCAAATCAGCCCCGAAAATCCTTAATCCTACACCACATGGAGAAAACTCTCATCATACTCAAGCCTTCGACCATACAGCGCGCCCTCATCGGCAAGGTCATCGACCGCTTCCAGCAAAAAGGACTCACCGTGGCCGGCATCAAGATGATGCAGCTCGACGAAAAAATCCTGCGCGAGCACTACGCCCACCTCGTTGACCGTCCCTTCTTCCCCTCCCTCCTGCGCTCTATGATGGCTACCCCGGTGATTGTAATGTGCCTTACCGGCAAAGACGTGGTCGAGGTGGTGCGCGCTATGACCGGTGCCACCAACTGCCGCAAGGCCGCCCCCGGCACCATCCGCGGCGACTTCGGCATGAGCGGACAAGAGAACATCATCCATGCCTCTGATTCGGTTGAGAACGGCATCATCGAAATCAACCGATTCTTCAAGCCAGAGGAAATCTTCGAATATTCAACCATCACCACTCCCTCAATCTACGCCCCTGACGAGCGCGACTAACAAATTTCCACTCTCCTCAAAACCAAAAACAATGCACTTTCTCAAAAAAACAGCAATAGCAACATTAGTCATCGCCGCAGGTATCGCCGCCTGGGCAGATGAGCCCGCATACCGCCTCCCCGGCCAACACAGTCAGCAAAGCGCTGACCTCCTGGCTAACCAGGAGCACATGGACGAGATCATCAACCTCGAAATCAACAACTACCTCAACTACGTCGAAGAGGAAGAACCCGAGTTCGACATCTACACCGAAGGCTGGGATAGCCGCTCGGTCAACCCCTACGATCCCAACAAGGTGCCCCAGACGGCCACCATCGACGTCTCCAACTTCTGCATGCCCCACCCCGGCTATCTCACCTCGCCTTACGGCTACCGCAAGCGCTTCAAGCGAATGCACAAAGGCGTCGACCTCAAACTTAACATCGGCGACACTGTGCGCGCCGCCTTCGACGGCCGTGTGCGCATAATCAACTTTGAGCGCAAGGGCTACGGCAACTACGTAGTGCTCCGCCACACCAACGACCTTGAGACCGTCTACGGCCACCTCTCGGCATTCCTCGTGGAGCAAGACCAGTACGTGAAAGCCGGCGACCCCATCGCCCTCGGCGGCAATACCGGCCGAAGTACCGGCCCGCACCTCCACTTCGAGACCCGCTACATGGGCTACGCCATCAACCCCGCAGCCATATTCGACTTCGCCAACCAGACGGTGCACACCGACACCTACGCCTTCGACAAGAACACTTACCAGGAGGCTCGCTTCTTTGACGCTAAGGCCAACGCCGAGTACGCTGCCGCATACCGCCAGGCACACCCCGCTGTCTACCCCGCCAAGACCTCAACCACCTCAGGCAGCGGCAGCGGTCCCAAATATTACACAGTCAAGAAGGGCGACTCCCTCAGCCGCATCGCCTCACGCAACGGCACCACCGTCAACAAGCTCTGCCGCCTCAACGGCATCAAATCCACATCTAAAATCCAGCCTGGCCAACGCCTCCGCATAAAATAAGCCGACAAACCGCCCCGAAGGCGGTTTGTCGGAGGTGAGCCACTTCCCATACGCCGCCACGCACGCAACAACAGCGTGCCTGGCGGCGAACCTATTTCCACCCTCGCACGTTGTAATTTCATAACAAATAAATGAAAAACACTATGGCAAAGATTGGCATATTTTACGGATCAACTACCGGCTACACAGCCGACGCAGCATCACGCATAGCCCAGGCGCTGGGCGTAGACATGGCCGACGTACACGACGTGGCTAACACCGCCCCCTCGACACTGGGTGACTATGACGTAATCATCCTTGGAGCATCCACCTGGGGCTCAGGCGAGATGCAAGACAATATGACCGACTTCCTCGATGGAGCCGAGCAACTGTACCTCAAAGGCAAGAAAGTGGCCGTGTTCGGCGTAGGCGACGAAGCCCACGGCGACACATTCTGTGCTGCCGTAGGCCAAATCTACCGCCGAATGCTCAAGACCGAGGCCGAGATGATCGCCCCGTTCAACGCCGACGGCTACGACATCACCGATTCCCAGGCCAAAGTGGACGGCCGCTGGGTAGGCCTCGTCCTCGACGAAACCAACCACCCCGACCTCACCGCCCCCCGCATCGCCGCCTGGGCCTCCGAAATCGCTACCTCCCTCTAACCATAACCAACCATAACCGACGCAAAACCGCCCTTTCATGCGGTTTTGTTTTTTTATGTTTGGTGGGAATGGGGAAATGGCGCTATCTTTGCATAATTAATTTTGGAATGCTATGACTACTGAAGAATTTTTGAACGCGATGGGATCGGGCGAGGTGATCGTGGCCGGGAGCGAGGCGCACCGCAAGATGCACGAGCTGAGCCAGGAGGCTATCCGAATCACTATGCAAATCAATTGCGCATACCACAATCAGGCTGAGATTGTGTCACTTATGTCGGAGCTCACGGGCCGTGAGGCACACGAGAGCCTGGGGCTGTTTCCGCCGTTCTACACTGACTGCGGCAAGAATCTGCGCATTGGCAAGAGGGTGTTTATCAACTCGGGATGCAAGTTTCAGGACCAGGGCGGAATCACCATCGGCGACGACGTACTCATCGGCCACAACTGCGTGATTGCCACACTAAACCACTCCATGGACCCCGACCATCGGGCCGACATGGTGGCCGCACCAGTCGTGATTGGCGACAAGGTGTGGATTGGCGCCAACGTCACTATCCTGCAAGGCGTCACCATCGGCGAGGGAGCCGTGATTGCCGCCGGCGCAGTGGTCAACCGCGACGTACCGCCTCGCGCCGTAGTCGGTGGTATCCCTGCCAAAGTCCTAAAAATGATATGATTATGAAGCATATTTTATTGGCCTCCCTTCTTCTCGCTATCTCCATAATGGCACACTCGCAAACAAAGATACAACTCGCCGTCGGCAACAAGACAGCCACAGCTACCCTCGTCGACAACGCCGCCACCCGCACACTGGTCGCCCTCCTGGCTGACGGCCCCATTGAAATCAACATGTCGGACTATGGCGGCTTTGAGAAAGTGGGCGCGCTGCCCCAGTCGCTGCCCACATCCAACAGCCAAATCTCAACCGTGCCGGGCGACATTATGCTCTACCAGGGCAATCAGATGGTTATCTTTTATGGCACAAACTCTTGGAGCTACACCCGCCTGGGCAAAATCGACAGTGCCTCCGCCGAGAGCGTGCGCCAACTGCTCGGCAACGGCAACATCACCCTCTCGATAACTCTTCTTGAATCAGGCATCGAAAGCCCCAACCTTGATACCTCCAACATCGTCCACGATCTCAACGGCCACAAAATCTCAACGCGCCCCCTTGCTCCGGGCCTCTACATAGTCGACGGCAAACAGACCCTAATCAATTTACCATGAATCTGAAAAGAACTATAACAAGTGCGACTGTTGTTGCAATCGCTGCCGCTAATGCTTTGGGCACTAATCCCATACTGCCTCTTTGGGAGCATATACCCGACGGCGAGCCTTATGTGTTTGACGATCCGGATTGTCCCGGCAAAAAGCGGGTGTATCTATACGGATCGCACGACATGCTCAAGACGATGTACTGCGGTACAGACCTGGTGGTGTGGTCAGCCGACCCTGATTCGCTCGACCGATGGCGCTACGACGGCGTGATTTTCCAGGTGTTTTCAGCCGACGGCAAGCCTGACGTACTATTCGCCCCCGATGTGGCCGAGGTGACTCGCCCCGACGGCAAGAAGGAGTATTACCTGTACCCCAACAACCAGGTGTGGGGCCGCAACGGCATGGTGGCCCGCTCCGACAGGCCAGACGGACCGTTTGAGGTCATAAATTGGAGCACCGAACGACCCGGCGAAACCGACGGCGTGCTGAAGTTTGACCCGGCCGTATTTGTCGACGACGATGGACGGGTGTACGGCTATTGGGGTTTTGAGCGGTCGATGGCCGCCGAACTCGACCCGACTACGATGGCAACAGTCAAACCCGGCTGCGAGGTGGTCGAGGACCTCATCTCGGGCAAGAACCAAGAGGGGGTGTTCCGCTTTTTCGAGGCCTCGTCGATACGCAAAATCGACGGCAAATACGTTCTGATTTACAGCCGATGGACGGCTGACGGTGAGTTTGGCCTACCCGAAAGCAACTACACACTGGCGTACGCCTACGCTGACAACCCGCTGGGCCCGTACACCTATGGAGGCACCATCATCGACGGCCGAGGACGCGACACCGATGCCGAGGGCAATGCCATACACACGGCCACAGCCACTGGCAACACCCACGGCAGCATTGCCGAAATCAATGGCCAGTGGTGGGTGTTTTACCACCGCCAGAACGGCACCGACGAGTACGCTCGCCAGGCCATGGTGGCGCCGATCGACGTGAAAGTCGAGGACGGAAAGGTGTATATATCTGAGGGCGAGTACACATCGGAAGGATTTAACACCGAAGGCCTGAACCCTCTGTACCGTTATCCCGCTGCCATAGCCTCGCATTACACCGGCCCGACACCCTGCTGGCAAGAGTACCCGCGCATGCACTATACCGGTCCGTATTTCGAGGCAGTGTACGTCGATGACCATGCCGTGGCCGACCCGTACGCTGAAGAAATCAACGTGGCGCCCGTAGTCAACTGCACCGACGGTTCAATCCTTGGATACAAATATTTCAACTTCGACCATCTCGCCTCACTCTCCGCCCCGACGCTCACGCTCGACCTAATCCCCGAGGGCATCGACGGCACTCTCCGCGTATACGCTTCGGCCCCGTGGAAAGACAATCCAAAGCTACTGGGAGAAGCCGCCATCACTGCCGACATGCCTCGTGAACTCACGACCATATCCATCCCGCTGACCGGCACAGAAGTCCTGAAAGGCAAACACCCCCTTTACCTCACCTTCGCCTCCTCCACCCCGGCCAAATCACTCTGCACCATCCTCTACCTCCAATTCAAATAAAGTTTAAATTTTTCCGAAAAAAACTAATAAAAGAGGTGGAGTGTTGGAAATAGCGGAAAAAAACGCTATCTTTGCCAAGGCCTATGGCCTAAAGCATAAGAAACAATTTAACGCCTTAACGATATGATAAATCTACAAAAGGGACAACGCATCGGCATCGGCCTGCAACAGGTGGGCGTCGGCCTTGGCTGGGACCCCAACATGAGCACCGGCTACGATTTCGACCTCGACGCTTCGGCATTCATGCTGGGCGAGAACAAGAAACTGCCCGTCGATGAGTTCTTTGTGTTCTACAA
>CAMWUM010000009.1 GCA_947177435.1 uncultured Muribaculaceae bacterium | reverse complement strand
GCGTCGGAGGTGAGTTGCACGCGGCTGATGCCGATGGGGCGTCCTGCGTTGTTGACCACAATGAAGAAAAGCAGGTTGTCATCATCGACGCGGGGCTCAAACGTGGTCTTGGCCATGAAGTCGCCCTTAGATGCGTTGGCCACTACGTAGTGCCCGTCTATCGGGGCATTGCCCGGCACGTGGCGCATCAGCGGGGCTATCTGGTCGAGCTCGGCCTGAGCGAAGGCGCGGATGCTGTCGGCGGCCTGCATCTGCCGCACAAGCGTGGCCTCCATGGCCTGGGGCCGAAGCGCCAATAGTTTGCGGCGCGTTTCTATTTGGGCCGGATAGGCTGAATCGAGCGAATCCATCAGCGCCATGGCCTGCTCGGGATTGCCGGCGGCAAGCTGCTGCTCCACCTCTGCCAGCAGAGCCTCGGCCTTATCCTTGTCGTCGTTGCCGCCGCACGATGCGAGGGCCAGGGCGCAGGCCGCGATGGCCAGCGATTTGCTAATTGCGTTGCACATCTTTCACTCCTTTCACGGTTTTAAGTTTCTTAATCAGCTGGTCGAGGCTCTTGGTATCGTTGACGCCGACCACGAGATAGCCCTGGAAGAGGCCGTCGTCGGAATCAATCGAGATATTGCGAAGGGCCACGTCTTTTTCTTTGTTGATGATTGATGTTATGTTGGTTACGATGCCGATGTCGTCGCGTCCGACGATACGCAGCGTGGCGGCGAACTGTCCGCCCACCTTGCCCGACCACTGCGTGCGGATCACGCGGTACGGGTACTTGGCGCGTATGTTGGCCGCGTTGGGGCAGTCGGTGCGGTGTATCTTGACCGTGCCCATCGACGAGATGAAGCCGAACACGTCGTCGCCGTAGATCGGGTTGCAGCACTTGGCAAATTTGAAGTCGATGCCCTTGACGCCCGAGCCAATCACCACCGGGCCGTCAGCCGACAGGGGTTGGCTGTCGTCGAGCGTCTGCTGCATCACGTACTCGCCGGCCGACACGCTTTTGGGCGTCTCGGCAGCCTTGCGCTCGATGTCGAGGTATCCGTCGATGGCAGCGTTGACGTCGAGTTCGCCATTGGCCAGGGCCTGATAGAAGTCGGTGGTGGTCTTGTAGCCCGACTTCTTGATGAGTTTCGCCACCAAACCCTCGTCAAACTCGAGTTTGCGGTTCTTCATTCGCCTCTGCAGCAATTCCTTGCCCAGGTCGGCCGAGGAAGACTCCTGCTCCTTGATCGACACGCGTATCTTGTTGCGCGCCTTTGAGGTGACGGTGAAGTTGAGCCAGTCTTGCTTGGGCTTTTGGGTCGACGAGGTGAGGATTTCGACGGTGTCGCCCGAGCGCAACTTGTAGTTGAGCTTCTGGTTGCGCCCGTTTACCTTGCCGCCAGTGCACTTGCAGCCGAGGTTGGAGTGGATGTTGAAGGCGAAATCGAGCAGCGTGGCGCCCTGGGGCAGCTTGTAGAGGTCGCCCTTCGGCGTGAACACGAACACCTCCTTTTCGTATACGTCCATGTCCAGGTTCTTCATCAGCTCCATCGGGCCTGTCTCGGCCGTCTCGAGGATGTCGCGCACGTTGTTCATCCACTTGTCCAGGTCATTCTCACTCTTTCCGCCCTTGTATTTCCAGTGTGCGGCGAGGCCCTTTTCGGCGATTTCGTCCATGCGGCGCGTGCGAATCTGCACCTCCACCCAGCGGCCTCCGGGGCCGTAAACGGTGATGTGCAGCGACTCGTAGCCGTTGCTCTTGGGTATGGTAATCCAGTCCTTCCAGCGCGCCGGATTGGGCTGGTACATGTCTGTTATGATGGAATATACGTTCCAGCAAGCGGGCTTCTCCTTGTCGAGGGGCACGTCGAGCACGATGCGGATGGCGAAGAGGTCGAAGATGTCCTCGACATCGTTCTTCTGCTTGCGCATCTTGTTCCAAATCGAATAGATCGACTTGGGGCGGCCCTTGATTTCAAAGTCGTAGCCCTCGGCCTCAAGCTTGGCCTTAATGGGCGCGATGAACGCTGCGATGTACTCGTCGCGTTCGGCCTTTTTCTGGTTGAGCTTGTGGGCTATCTCGGTGTATTTCTCACGGTTTGTGTATTTGAGCGACAGATCCTCAAGTTCCTGCTTCACCTGGTATAGGCCCAGGCGGTGGGCCAGCGGGGCGTAGAGGTAGTTAGCCTCGTAGGCCACGTCGTGCACGAACTTGTCGTTGGGGTGGTGATTGATGGCGCGCATCAGGGCCGTGCGGTCGACTATCATTATGATAATCACGCGTATGTCCTTAGCGAAGGCCAGCAGCAGCTTGCGGAAATTGTCGCTCTCCATGGCCGCCTGCTTGGCGTAGAGTTCTGACACCTTGCGCAGGCCATGCAGCAGACGCAGCACGTCGTCGCCCCACTCCTGGCCGAGTTCCTCCTCACTTATGTAGTCGGCACGCACCAAGACGCCCAGCATAATGGCGATAGCCATGCTGCGGTCGGGGCTCACCTTCTGGCATAGCAGCAACGCCGTACGCAGACTATGGACCACTGGGTTGATGCCGTATCGGTCACGGGCACAATGGTCTTCCTCCACCGCCTTTGTTATCAGCGACTTCACCTTGCGGAAGTCGCCGGGCCGCGCCAGATCGCCTAAGTGGGCCATCAACTCGCGGCACAGGGCAGGCACCTGCCTCTTCTCGTCGTCGTTAAAATATCCTTGGGCCATGCTTGTCGGAAAATGTGTCGTAATTATTAACCGCCAAAATTAGCGCTTTTTTCTTTGCCGCACGCCCATATTCCTTATAAATTATGCTAAACTGTCCACAATTGCTTAATAAAGGTTAAATTTAACGCTGTGTTGCGGATTAAATCGGATAATCTGAATGATTGTTAAATATTTTCGCTATATTTGCACGTTCAAACCGAGCGCCATGCGCCCGCTCATATACAGAGTCCTATTTAGAAACATTAATAAGTTACCTTGTAAAATACCACAAGAAAATGAAGCTTTACCACCTTCCGATCTTTGCCGCCGCAATGGCCCTGGCCACCGCCTGCGGATCCAACGGCAACAGCAAAGAGGATGTCGCCCTGACTAAGTCGGGCCTCAACCCTGAAAATTTCGTAGACACTATCGACGACGTGCCCGTGGCGCTGTACACCCTCGCCAACGAAAACGGCATGGAGGTGTGCGTCACCAACTTCGGCGGCCGCATCGTGTCAATCATGGTCCCCGACAAGGACGGCAACTTCCAGGACGTTGTGCTCGGTTTTGACAACGTGCAGGCCTACGCCGACCGCGAGCACAACCCCTCCGACTTCGGCGCCGCCATCGGCCGATACGCCAACCGCATCAAGGACGGCAAATTCTCCATCGGCGACACCGAGTATCAGCTCGAGCGCAACAACGTGCGCAACCCCAACGCCACCGGCGCCGACGACCGCTTCCTCCACCACCTGCACGGCGGCTTCAAGGGATGGCAGTACAAGCCCTACGAGGTGCTCGAGGCTGACAGCAACCACCTGGTGCTCGTGATGAACTCGCCCGAAGGCGACGGCAACTTCCCCGGCAACGTCGAGGCTAAGGTAATCTACACCCTCCTGCCCGACAACGCCCTCGACATCCGCTACGAGGCCGTGACCGATGCCGCAACCCCGCTCAACATGACCAACCACTCTTACTTCAACCTCAACGGCGACCCCGAAACAGACATCACCAACTGCACCCTGGAGCTGATGGCCGGCAACTTCACTCCCGTCGACTCCACTTTCATCCCCACCGGCGAAATTGCTTCGGTCAAGGACAACGCACCATTTGACTTCACGCTGCCCAAGACCATCGCTCAGGACATCAACTCTGACCACCAGCAGATCGTCTACGGCGGCGGCTACGACCACAACTGGGTGCTCGACTACGCAGGCGACGACTCCGCTCCCGCAGCTATCGTCACCTCGCCAGTCACCGGCATCACCCTCACCGTCTACACCAACGAGCCCGGCATCCAGGTTTACTCCGGCAACTTCCTCGACGGCTCGGCCAAGGGCACCAAGGGCGGCAAGACTTACAACAAACGCGCAGGCCTCTGCCTCGAGACCCAGCACTATCCTGACAGCCCCAACCACCCCGACTTCCCCTCGACCATCCTCGAGCCCGGCCAAACCTACGACAGCCACTGCGTCTACAAGTTTGGCATTGCTGAGGCTGAATAATCCGCCTAATCAAAAACATAAATCATAAATTAATCCTATGGCATTTTTAGACTGGTTAGTCATCGGACTATTCTTCCTTGCCCTCATAGGCATCATCCTGTGGGTAATGAAGCAAAAGCAAAGCAACGCTGAGGACTACTTCCTCGGCGGTAAGGACGCGACCTGGATTGCGATCGGCGCGTCAATCTTCGCCTCCAACATCGGATCTGAGCACCTCATCGGCCTCGCCGGCTCCGGCGCTTCGTCGGGCATGGCCATGGCCCACTGGGAAATCCAGGGCTGGATGATCCTGCTCCTCGGCTGGGTGTTCGTGCCCTTCTATTCGCGCTCCATGGTCATCACCATGCCTGAGTTCCTCGAGAAGCGCTACAACCCGCAGTCGCGCACCATCCTCTCCGTCATCTCGCTTATCAGCTACGTGCTCACCAAGGTGGCCGTCACCGTATACGCCGGCGGCCTGGTGTTCCAGCAGGTGTTTGGCATCGACGAACTCTGGGGCATCGACTTCTTCTGGATCGCAGCCATCGGCCTCGTGCTTCTCACCGCGCTTTACACCATCTTCGGCGGCATGAAGTCTGTGCTCTACACCTCGGTGCTTCAAACCCCCATCCTGCTGCTCGGCTCACTCATCATCCTCGTGCTCGGCCTCCGCGAACTCGGCGGTTGGGACAAGATGATGGAAGTCTGCTCGGCCGTCAAGGTCAACGAATACGGCGACACCATGACCAACCTCATCCGTGACAACCGCGACGGCCAGTATCCCTGGCTCGGTGCCCTGATCGGCTCGGCGGTAATCGGCTTCTGGTACTGGTGTACCGACCAGTTCATCGTGCAGCGCGTCCTCTCGGGCAAGAACGAGAAGGAAGCTCGCCGCGGCACCATCTTCGGCGCTTACCTCAAGCTCCTCCCCGTGTTCCTGTTCCTCATCCCCGGCATGATCGCATTCGCCCTGCATCAGTCGCAAGGCAGCTTCCTGCCTCTCGATCCCGAGACAGGCAAGGCCGTGACAGACGCAGCCTTCCCCACCCTCGTGGCCAAGCTGCTGCCCGCCGGCGTCAAGGGCCTCATCGTCTGCGGCATCCTCGCAGCCCTGATGAGCTCGCTCGCCTCACTCTTCAACTCATCGGCAGCCCTCTTCACCATCGACTTCTACCAGCGCTACAAGCCCAAGACCGATCCCAAGAAGCTTGTGCGCATCGGCCAGGTGGCCACTATCGTCATCGTGATTCTCGGCATCCTCTGGATTCCCGTGATGCGCTCGGTCGGCGACGTGCTCTACCTCTACCTACAAGACGTGCAGTCAGTGCTCGCTCCGGGCATCGCGGCTGCATTCCTGCTCGGTATCTGCTGGAAGCGAGCCACCGCACAGGGCGGCATGTGGGGCCTGATCGCCGGTCTCGGCATCGGCCTGGTTCGCCTCGGCGCCAAGGTTTACTACGGCGGCGTCCTCGGCCTGGAGCAAGGCGCAGGCGGCGGCAACTGGTTCCAGTCGCTCTTCTACGATTATAACTGGCTCTTCTTCTGTGGCTGGATGCTCGTTGTCTGCCTCGCAGTGGTATTCGTGGTCAGCCTCTTCACCAAGGCTCCGTCGCCCGAGAAGATTCAGGGCCTCGTGTTCGGCACTTCAACTCCCGAGCAGCGCGCAGTTACCCGTGCCAGCTGGAACCATTGGGACATCATCCACACCGTAATCATCCTCGGCATCACCGCCGCATTCTACTGGTACTTCTGGTAAAAACCTCCGAAAGCATAGGGCCTGCCGGCTCTATGCTTTCTTATTAATACATATACGAAATATGTTAGAAGATCTGAAAGAAAAAGTGTTCCGCGCCAACCTCGACCTGGTGAAGCACGGACTGGTAATATTCACCTGGGGCAATGTCAGCGGCATCGACCGCGCATCGGGCCTCGTAGTCATCAAGCCAAGCGGCGTCGACTACGACACGATGAAGGCCAGCGACATGGTAGTCGTCGACCTCGACGGCAACGTGGTCGAAGGCGACCTCCGCCCCTCGTCAGACACTCCCACCCACCTGGCTCTCTACAAGGCTTTCCCCGAAATCGGCGGCGTGGTGCACACCCACTCCACCTACGCCACCGCCTGGGCCCAGGCCGGCAAGGACATCCCCAACATCGGCACCACCCACGCCGACTATTTCCACGATGCCATCCCCTGCACCGACGATATGACCGAGGCAGAGGTCAAGGGCGCCTACGAGCTTGAGACCGGCAACGTCATCATCAAGCGCTTCGAGGGCATCAACCCCGTGCACACCCCCGGCGTGCTGGTCAAGAACCACGGCCCCTTCGCCTGGGGCAAGGACGCCCACGACGCCGTGCACAACGCCGTGGTGATGGAGCAAGTGGCCAAGATGGCCTTCATCGCTTACTCGGTCAACCCCTCGCTCACGATGAACCCCCTGCTCATCGAAAAGCACTTCAGCCGCAAACACGGCCCCAACGCCTATTACGGACAAAAGAAATAAATCCTAAAACTAACAGATATGACAACTTTTGACGATCTCGAGATTTGGTGGGTCACTGGTGCCCAGCTTCTCTACGGCGGCGACGCAGTGGTCGCTGTCGACTCCCACTCTAAAGAAATGGTGGACGGCCTCAACAAGTCAAGCAACCTCCCCATCAAGATAGTTTACAAAGGCACGGCCAACTCCTCAAAGGAGGTCGAGGCTGTAATGAAGGCAGCCAGCAACGACGAAAAGTGCGTGGGCATCATCACCTGGATGCACACCTTCTCGCCCGCCAAGATGTGGATCCACGGCCTGCAGCAGCTCCACAAGCCCCTGCTCCACCTCCACACCCAGTACAACGCCGAGATACCCTGGGACACCATGGACATGGACTTCATGAACCTCAACCAGAGCGCCCACGGCGACCGCGAGTTCGGCCACATCTGCTCGCGCATGCGCATCCCCCGCAAGGTGGTTGTCGGCTACTGGCAGGACAAGAACACTCAGGAGCGCATCGCCGTATGGAGCCGCGTGGCTGCTGCTTGGGCCGACGCTCAGGACATGCTCATCATCCGCTTCGGCGACCAGATGAACAACGTGGCCGTTACCGACGGCGACAAGGTAGAGGCCGAGCTCCGCATGGGCTACCATGTCGACTACTGCCCCGTCAGCGAGCTGATGGAGTACTACAAGAATGTCGATGACTCTGCCGTTGACGCCATCGTCGACGAATACTTCGAACTCTACGCCGTGCCCCAGGGCCTGACCAAGGACGACAAGGTGATCCGCAACGCCGCCAAGGCCGAGCTCGCCATCCGCGCATGCCTCGTCGAGAAGGGCGCTAAGGGCTTTACCACCAACTTCGACGACCTCGGCACCGCCGACATCAACGATCCCCACTTCGTCGGCTTCGACCAGATCCCTGGCCTCGCTTCGCAGCGCCTCATGGCCGAGGGCTACGGCTTCGGCGCCGAGGGCGACTGGAAGAGCGCCGCTCTCTACCGCACCCTCTGGTACATGAACCAGGGCCTCGACGGCGGATGCTCGTTCCTGGAGGACTACACTCTCAATTTCGACGGCAAGAACAGCTCAATCCTCCAGGCCCACATGCTCGAGGTTTGCCCCCTCATCGCTGAGGAGAAGCCACGCCTCGAGGTGCACCACCTCGGCATCGGCATCCGCAAGGCTCAGACCGCCCGCCTGGTGTTCACCTCCAAGCCCGGCGCCGGCGTCACTGCCACCGTTGTCGACATGGGCAACCGCTTCCGCCTGATCGTCAACGACGTGGAGTGCATCAAGAGCAAGCCCCTGCCCAAGCTTCCCGTCGCTTCTGCCCTCTGGATTCCCCAGCCCAACTTCGAGGTCGGCGCTGGCGCGTGGATCCTCGCCGGCGGCACCCACCACTCTTGCTTCAGCTACTCCATCACCCCCGAGTACTGGGAGGACTACGCCGAAATCGCCGGCATCGAGATGCTCCACATCGACAAGAACACCACCATCGAGAACTTCAAGCGCGAAATGCGCGTCAATGAGGTGTACTACATGCTCAACAAGGCCCTGAAATAATCATGACCGCTAAACAGACCATCGTCGACGGCAAAGCCATCCTCGGCGTCGAGTTCGGCTCGACCCGCATCAAGGCCGTGCTCATCGACCAAGACAACAACCCCATAGCCTCGGGCGACCACTGCTGGGAAAACCAGCTGGTCGACGGGCTGTGGACCTACAGCATCGAGGCCATCTGGTTTGGCCTGCAGGATGCCTACGCCAACCTCCGCAAGGACGTGCGCGCCAAGTACGACGTCGAGATCGAGCATCTCGCCGCCATCGGCATCAGCGCAATGATGCACGGATACATGCCCTTCGACAAGCAGGGCAAAATCCTCGTGCCATTCCGCACATGGCGCAATACCAACACCGCCAAGGCCGCGGCCGAGCTGTCGAGCCTCTTCGTGTTCAACATGCCCATGCGCTGGAGCCTGTCGCACCTCTACCAGGCCATGCTCAACGGCGAGGACCACGTCAAGGACATCGACTTCCTCACCACCCTGGCCGGATATGTGCACTGGCGCCTCACCGGTGAGAAAGTGCTCGGCGTGGGCGACGCATCAGGCATGATGCCCGTTGACCCCGCCACCAAGACCTACGACGCCGAGATGGTGACCATCTTCGACGGCATCGTCGCCCGCAAGGGCTACAACTGGCGCCTGGCCGACATCCTCCCCGCCAGCCTCGATGCCGGAGCCGACGCAGGCCACCTCACCGAGGACGGAGCCAAGCTCATCGACGTGTCGGGCCACCTCAAGCCCGGCGCCGTGTTCTGCCCCCCCGAGGGCGACGCAGGCACCGGCATGGTTGCCACCAACGCCGTGAGCCCGCGCACCGGCAACGTCTCGGCCGGCACCTCGTCGTTCTCAATGATCGTGCTTGAAAAAGACCTGTCGAAGCCTTATGAGGCCATCGACATCGTCACCACCCCCGACGGACACCCCGTGGCCATGGTGCACTGCAACAACTGCACCTCCGACCTCAACGCCTGGGTGGGCATCTTCAAGGAGTTTGAGCAGCTGATCGGCCACCCCGTGGACATGAACGAACTATTCGGAAAGCTCTACAACCACGCAATGACCGGCGACGCCGACTGCGGCGGCATCATGGCTTACAACTACATCTCCGGCGAGCCCATCACCGGCCTCTACGAGGGCCGTCCGCTCGTGGTACGCAGCGCCAACGATAAGTTCAACCTGGCCAACTTCATGCGCGCCCACCTCTACGCGTCGGTTGCTGTCCTCAAGATCGGCAACGACGTGCTCTTCAACGAGGAGCACGTGCAGGTCGACCGCATCACCGGCCACGGCGGACTCTTCAAGACCCCTGGCGTGGGCCAACGCGTGCTTGCGGCAGCCATCAACTCGCCCATCACCGTCATGGAGACTGCCGGCGAAGGCGGAGCCTGGGGCATCGCCCTGCTCGCGGCCTATACGGCCAACAACGCCGACGGCCTGAGCCTGCCCGAGTACCTTGACAAGTGCGTGTTCAGCACCTTCACCGGCACCACCATATCCCCCACCCCCGAGGACGTGGCCGGATTCGACCGCTTCACCGCCACATACGTCGCCTGCCTCCCCATCGAGAAGACAGCCGCCGAAGTCAAGAAAATGGATAATTGAAAATTTTCCATTACACAAAAAAAGGGCGTCGCCTGATCAGGCGACGCCCTTTTTTTGTGGGGTGTGATGATTATTCTGCGGCGGGTGCTTCGGTGGCCTCGGCTGCCTCAGCGGCGGCGGCGAGGGCTGCCTCAGCGTTAGCTGCGGCGATTTCAGCCTTCTTCTTGGCTACGGCCTCAGCCTTAGCCTTGTTCTTAGCCTGCTCGGCCTCAAGGCGCTCCTTAGCGTTGATGGCCTTCTTGTCGGCCATAGATGCCTTCATTTTGTCCACCTTGGCCTGCTTGGCGGCCTTCCAGGCGTCGAAGCGGCGCTGAGCCTCAGCTTCGTCAAATGCGCCCTTCTTTACGCCACCCTGGAGGTGCTTCATCAGCAGCACGCCCTCGTTAGAGAGGATCGAGTGCACGGTGTCGGTGGGTTGTGCTCCTGCGTTGATCCAATACAAAGCCCGCTCGAAATTGAGAGTAATTGTAGCAGGATTAGTGTTCGGATTATAGGAACCTATCCTTTCAATGAATCTACCATCTCGTGGTGCCCTGCTATCGGCGATCACAATAGGATAAAACGCATAGTTCTTGCGACCATGGCGTTGTAATCTAATTTTTGTTGCCATTTAGTTAATAAAAATGTTGGTTTTGTATTGTTGTTGGATTTCAACGGCGCAAAGTTAGCGATTTTTTCCGGCATGACAAAACTTTTTCCCCGCAAATCTACTGTTGTGCATACGAAAAATTATTTGTAACTTTGCAGATTGAAATGACTATCGGATAACCAATGGGCAAGAGCAAAAAACAGCCGCAAGGCTTCACCATAGACAACCGCGCCAAGGGCACGCGCAAAATCATCACGGCCTTATGGCTTGCATGGGGCGCCTTCTGGGGCGCCGTAATCATCCTGTTAGTCCTCGCCTACAACGGCATAATCGGATATATGCCTAAGCTTGAGCAGCTTAAGAACCCGCAGGACAAATTCGCCACCACCCTCTTCACCGCCGACGGCAAGGAGATGGGCCGATACTTCAGCACCGACGGCAAGAACGATACCGGCAACCGCGTTTACGTCGACTTCGACGAAATCTCGCCCAACGTGATCAAAGCACTCATCGCCACCGAGGACGAGCGCTTCTACGAACACTCGGGCATCGACGCCAAGGCTCTGGCCCGCGTGGCCGTAAAGACGGTGATGATGCGCAACCGCAGTGCCGGCGGCGGCTCCACCATCACCCAGCAGCTAGCCAAACAGCTCTACACCGACCAGGGCGGAGGCTCGCGCCTACTGCAGAAGCCCATCGAGTGGATGATCGCCGTGAAGCTTGAGCGCCAGTACTCTAAGGAGGAGATACTGAAGATGTACCTCAACCAGTTCGACTTCCTCAACCTGGCCCGCGGCATCCAGTCGGCCTCAAACATCTATTTCGGCAAGGACGCCAAAGACCTCAACCTCGAGGAGGCGGCCATGCTCGTGGGCATGGTGCAGAACCCCTCGAAATGGAACCCGCGCCGCAATCCCGACGGCACCCGCGGACGCCGCAACACCGTGCTCAGCCAGATGGAGCGCGCCGGCATGCTCACAACCGCCGAGCGCGACTCGCTCTGCGCACTGCCCCTGGTCATCGACTACCACCCCGCCAGCCACAACGAGGGCATAGCCCCCTATTTCCGCATGGAGCTCAAGCGCTACCTCCAGGCAAAAAAGCCAGTGCGCAAGGACTATATGGAGTGGGAAGGCCAGAAGTTTGTTGATGACTCTATTTCGTGGGAGACTAATCCTCTCTATGGTTGGATAGCCAAGAACCCCAAGCCCGACGGCTCGCACTGGGATCTCTACAACGACGGCCTGCGCATCTACACCACCATCGACTCGCGCATGCAGGCCGACGCCGAAGAGGCCGTGAAAGAGCAGATGGAATACCTCTACGGCAAATTCGTACAGGAGAAGAAAGGCACCCGCAACGCCCCCTACTCCTCTACCCTCACATACGACCAGCGCCAAAACCGCATCAATGATGCCATACGCAAAAGCGAACGCTATCGCGTGGCCCATAAGGTCAACGGCAAAAGTTGGGAGCAAGTGCTCGCCGAGTTCAACACCCCGACAGAGATGACCGTGTTCAGCTACAAAGGCCCTGTCGACACGGTGATGACCCCGATGGACTCGCTCCTGTACACCAAGCACTACCTGCGCTGCGGATTCATGGCCATGGACCCGCGCAACGGCTACGTCAAGGCCTACGCCGGCGGCCCGAGCTTCCGCTTCTTCCAGTATGACATGGTATCAACCGGACGCCGCCAGGTGGGCTCGACCATCAAGCCGTTCCTCTACACACTGGCCATGGAGGAGGGCATGACCCCCTGCACCGAATTCCTCAACTCTCAGCCCCAGATCTATGACGAGAACGGCCGCCTGTGGGCACCGCGAAACACCGGCTCGTCGCATGTGGGCGAGATGGTGACGCTGCGCTGGGCCCTCACCAACTCCAACAACTGGATTTCGGCCCGCGTCATGGAGAAAGTGAAGCCCCACAACCTTGTGCGCCTGATGCACAATATGGGCATCACCAACGAGTTGCCTTCGGTTATCTCACTTGCCCTCGGCCCCTGCGAGGTGTCGGTGCGCGAGATGGTGACCGCCTACTCGGCCTTCGCCAACGGCGGCATGCGCTCCGACCCAATCTACGTCACCACCATCTGTGACAACCAGGGTACGGTGATAGCCACCTTCCAGCCCAGCCAGACCGAGGTGATTTCACAGAAGGCATATTACCGCATACTCTCGATCCTGCTCAACGTCGTCGACGGTGGCACCGGCAGCCGCCTGCGCCGTGCGCCCTACCTGTTCACCTCGCAGATTGGCGGCAAGACCGGCACGACCAACAGCAACTCCGACGCCTGGTTCATGGGCTTCACCCCCGAGCTTGTGGCCGGCACCTGGGTCGGCGGCGAGGAGCGCGACATCCACTTCAACTGGGGAGCCGACGGACAAGGCGCCTCGGCCGCCCTGCCAATCTTCGGCAAATTCATGTCGCGGGTTTACGCCCAAGGACTGCTTGACAAGAACGCCAAATTTACTTTCCCCTCCAATATCGACCTGTGCGAGGGAGAAGTCAACTTCATCACCACTGGCGACGAGGAAACGAGCGTCGAGGGCATTTATGATTAAACGGACTCTGCTATGAAGGTATTCAGAACATTTACAATAGCACTGATGGCGCTGGCCGCGCTGACCGCCGCAGCCGACAGCATCCATGTGGCCAAGAAGGGCGAAAGTATCGGCGGCATCGCTTACCAGTACAATATCTCGGTCGACGAGCTGCTGCGCCTTAACCCCCACGCCTCCAACGGCGTGCGCCCGGGCATGAAAATCACCATCCCCGACCAAAAAGGCTCCACCTACTCCGCCGAGGTCCCCGAGGAGCCAGAGGCTCCCGATTATCCCGACAATCCCGATAATCAGGATAATTCTCGATTAATCCCGATTAATCAAGAAAATCCCGATTACTCCGATCTGCCTGATTTCTCTGATTATCCTGATTACTCTGATTACCCTGATGCTGCCCCCTTCGAGCTCTCCGATGGCGCGCGCACTAATATATTAGTGATGCTGCCACTCACCGAGCAGCACGGACGCCAGGCCGAAAATTACGTCGACTTTTACCGCGGCATGATACTGGCGGCCAACAGCGCCAAGGACGCCGGCGGCCTGCAGGTGGGCATCCACACTTACGACATCCCCGCCGACACCGCCACCCTCGTCGAGCTTGCTCACCGCGCCATAGACAATGACGTGGCTGCCATCGTCGTGCCCAACAATGATTACCACATCGAGTTCATCAGCAGCATCGCCGCCGACAGCGGTGCGTACGTGGCCAACTTCTTCAGCGTCAAGGATTCGACTTATGCCTCTAACCCCTACGTGCTGCAGACCTACATCAACCAGCCGCTGATGTACGCCGCCGCCATCGACTATCTGCTGACCGAATACGCCGGCTACACTCCCGTCATCCTTAATTCCGGCAAAGGCAAGAAGGAGAAAGAGCCGTTCATCAACAGCCTGCGCGAGCGCTACGAGCGGTTTGGCCTCAACGTGTTGGAGGTCAAGTATGACGAGACGCTCACCTCGCGCTCTCTCAATTCGCTGCCCGAGGGTGGCAAGTACGTGTTCATTCCCATGTCAGGCTCGCGCGAGGTGTTCAACAACTTCGCCGAGGCCGTCTCCGAATACATAGTGGCCCACCCGCTCGACGCCGCACTGTTCGGTTATCCCGACTGGACGTCATTCAACGGCGAGGCCGCCGACATGCTCCACCCCCTCGGCGCCGAAATCTACACCCGCTTCTACCTCGACAAACACGACCCGCGCCTGCGCAAGCTCAGCTCCGATTATTCACACTGGTACGGCCAGGAAATGCTCGAGGTGATGCCCAGCATGGCCGCACTCGGGTACGACGCCGGCGCCTTCCTAATCCAGTGGATACAGGATAGCCGCGGCCACATCGACGAACTGCTCGACGGCGAGCAGATGTATGAGGGCTTGCAGTCGTCGTTCCGCATGGGCCACGGCGACGGCAACGCCGGATACGTCAACACCTCACTCTATTTCGTCAAATTCAAGCCCAACGGCACGGCAAAAGTCATCGTAAGGTAAATGGCACGCAAGTTAGCGCTCATATTAGCCCTACTCTCAGCCCTCGTCCCGGCGATAGCGCAGACGCATTATAAGGCTCACGTGTCGGTAGGAGCCCACGCCGGCGCCGACCTGTCGCGCGTGTCGTTCATGCCCACCATCAAGCAGCGCTGGCTTCCCGGCGCCACGATGGGCGTGCAGTTGCGCTATCAGGAAGAGCGCATCGTCGGCATCCTTGCCGAACTCAACCTGTCGCAGCGAGGCTGGAGCGAACTTTACGAACAGTCGCCCCTGAGGTACGAACGCACCATCACCTACGTGGCTCTGCCCGTGATGACGCACATTAACTTCGGCGGCCCGCGCGTGCGGTGCATCTTCAACCTCGGCCCCGAGTTTTCGTACATGCTGGGTGAGTCGACTTCGTCCAACTTCGACTACCATAACCCCACAAAAGCCGAGGGCTGGCCCGACGAGATACGCATGACCGAGCAGATGGTGACGCCTGTCAAAAACAAGTTTGACTATGGCATCTGCGCCGGCATGGGATGCGAGTTCTACATCCAGCCGCGCCACAGCATCTACGCCGAGTGCCGATTCTACTACGGCCTGGGCAACATCTTCCCCGCCTCCAAGGCAGACACGTTCAGCGCATCGCGCTGCATGACCATATCAGCCACTCTCGGATACAATTTCAGAATAAAATAACTCAATTTAACTACCAACCCAATAGGTATATGCAGAAGATCAGGAATATCGCGATCATCGCCCACGTAGACCACGGCAAAACCACAATCGTGGACAAGATGCTCCTCGCCGGACACCTTTTCCGCGACAATCAGAATGCCGGTGAGCTTATCCTCGACAATAACGACCTGGAGCGCGAGCGCGGCATCACGATTCTCTCCAAAAACGTCTCTATCGACTACAAGGGATACAAAATCAACATCATAGACACCCCCGGCCACGCCGACTTCGGCGGCGAGGTCGAGCGCGTGCTCAACATGGCCGACGGCTGCCTGCTGCTGGTCGACGCCTTCGAGGGCCCCATGCCCCAGACCCGCTTCGTGCTGCAGAAGGCCATCCAGATAGGCCTCAAGCCCGTGGTGGTTATCAACAAGGTCGACAAGCCCAACTGCCGCCCCGACGAGGTGCAGGAGATGGTGTTTGACCTCATGTTCAGCCTCGACGCCACCGAGGACCAACTCAACTTCCCCACCATCTTCGGTTCGGCCAAGGAAGGCTGGATGAACACCGACTGGCGCACGCCCAACGACAACATCCTCCCTCTGCTCGACGCCATCATCGAGTACATCCCCGAGCCCGAAACACTCGAGGGCGACGCCCAGATGCTCATTACCTCGCTCGACTTCAGCAACTACGTGGGCCGCATCGCCGTGGGCCGCGTGCACCGAGGCACCCTCCGCGAGGGCATGGAGATTGCCCTGTGCAAGAAGGACGGCTCGGTATCGAAGCAGCGCATCAAGGAGCTCCACACCTTCGAGGGCATGGGCCGCAAGAGGGTCGAGAGCGTAAGCAGCGGCGACATCTGCGCCCTGGTGGGCATCGACGGATTTGAGATTGGCGACACCGTGGCCGACATCAACAATCCCGAGCCTCTGCCCCGCATCGCCATCGACGAGCCCACTATGTCGATGACGTTCACCATCAACGACAGCCCCTTCTTCGGCAAAGACGGCAAGTTCGTCACCTCGCGCCACATCGGCGACCGCCTCACCAAGGAGCTCGACCGCAACCTCGCCCTCCGCGTCGAAAAGGATCCTTACGAGGACAAGTGGAAGGTCAGCGGACGCGGCGTGCTGCACCTGTCGGTGCTCATCGAGACCATGCGCCGCGAGGGCTACGAACTGCAGGTGGGCCAGCCCCAGGTAATCATCA